>CADBTO010000307.1 GCA_902797565.1 uncultured Lachnospiraceae bacterium | reverse complement strand
ATCCGAAAGATCCATTTTAATGAAGCCCGGCATCAGCATCGGAATTGGAAACTCCAGATACTGCAGGACCACCGCCACTGCAGACAGCATTGCCGTCACAGCCAAAAGCCGTACCTTGCCGTTCGCCCCTACGGCTGCCTGCTCCGCCTCAAAAGAATTAAAATCACCCATTGAAAAAGAACTCCTTTCTTCTCCCATCCAGACTTCGGCACTGCAAATCCGCCATCCCTTGGCTGCTGCAGCCCTTCACTGTCGGCACTGGAATCACACCAGTTCGGCATGCCTTGATCAGACGGCACGCTCACGGGCTTTGCATGCGCCAAGCCAGTATTTTCCGATTTCCGGCATCGGTCCGGCACGCTAACGGGGTAAGACACCCCACGCGCGTCCGCCAGCCTTCCGGATCATCATCTCACCAGCCCTGCCCATGCAACACCGTCGGTCGGGAATTTCACCCTGCCCCGAAGAGTTACGCATCTTAACCTAACAAAAATATTCCGATTTGTCAAGATTTTTTTGTTGATTTTTTTGCCAGAATGATTTCCTGCTTTATCCGTTCAGCTTGATCCCTTTAAGCAGGTTTCCAAGACTGCTTCCAAAGGTCTCTTCGCCCTTTCTCTCCCGTTTCTTTCCGTCCGCACCGCCTTCCGGCTTCCGTTTCTGATTATTATTTCTGGGTTTACGATTCTTTCCAGATTTCTTTTTCGGCCGTTCCTCTTGTTTCTTCACGCCCGCGCCGGGAACATTCTCTCCGTCCTTTTCGCCGATCTTCATCGACAGGGCGATCCGCTGTTTCTTTACGTCCACTTCCAGCACTTCCACATCCACGATATCCCCCACGGATACCACTTCCAGCGGATGCTTGATATACTTGCTTGTCATATGCGAAATATGTACCAGGCCATCCTGATGGACGCCGATATCTACGAACGCCCCAAAATCTACGATATTTCGTACTGTCCCTTTCAGCACCATACCCGGCTGCAGGTCTTCCAAATCCAGCACATCGCTCCGAAGAATCGGCTTCGGCATATCTTCCCGCGGATCCCGCCCCGGTTTCTCCAGTTCCTTGATGATATCCTCCAGAGTCATTTCTCCCACGCCAAGCTGCTCTGCCAGCCCCTTGACGCCGTTTTTCGCCTGGACTTCCGCAGAAATCGCAGCCAACCCGCCATTCTTCAGTTCATCCAGATTGTGCCCCAGCGTCTGGAGCAGCTCCGTCGTCGCCTCATAACTCTCCGGATGCACGCCTGTGGCATCCAGCGGGTTTTCTCCGCCCCGGATCCGCAGGAATCCCGCGCACTGCTCAAACGCCTTCGGGCCAAGCTTGCTGACCTTCAAAAGCTGTTTCCGCGATGTGAACTGCCCGTTTTCCTCACGATAAGAAACAATATTTTTTGCCACCTGTTTCCCAATCCCTGCCACATAAGACAGGAGCGGCGCGGAAGCCGTGTTCAGGTCCACACCCACACGGTTTACATTGCTCTCGACCACGCCGGTCAGTGCCTCGCCCAGCTTCTTCTGATTCATATCGTGCTGGTACTGTCCCACACCGATGGATTTCGGGTCGATCTTCACCAGTTCCGCCAGCGGGTCCTGCAGCCGCCGTGCGATCGAAGCCGCACTCCGCTGCCCCACATCAAATTCCGGAAATTCCTCCGTTGCAAGCTTGCTTGCCGAATACACGCTCGCCCCCGCCTCATTGACGATGACATACTGCACCTCACGCGAAAGCTCCGGAATCAATCCTGCAATAATTTGTTCTGATTCCCTGGACGCCGTACCATTCCCAACAGAAATTAAGTCTACATCATATTTATCTACCAGTTTTTTCAGTGTGGCTTTCGACTCTTCCACCTTGTTCTGGGGCGCCGTTGGATAAATGACCGTTGTATCCAGCACCTTACCGGTCGGATCCACCACAGCCAGCTTGCAGCCCGTCCGGAACGCCGGATCCCAGCCCAATACGACTTTTCCAACAATTGGCGGCTGCATCAAAAGCTGGGTCAGGTTTTCACCAAAGACATGGATTGCCCCGTCCTCCGCCTTCTCTGTCAGGGCACCGCGGATTTCATTCTCAATCGAAGGCGCAATCAGCCTGCTGTACGCGTCCTTCACAGCTGCCTTGATCTGCTCTGCCGCCTCTGTGCCATCCTGCTTCACCATCTGCTGTTCCAGGTAGACGACGATCGCTTCCTCCGGCGCCACGATTTTGACGTTCAGGAACCCGTCCTTCTCGCCCCGGTTAAGTGCCAGGATCCTGTGTCCGGGCAGGCTCTTCACGCTCTCTTCATAATCATAATACATTTCATAGACCGATTCTGCCTCCGCGTCTTTTGCCGCAGAAACGATCTTGCCCTCTGCCTCGGTCATCTCCCGAATCCTGGTACGGAATGTCGCATTATCCGAAACTTCTTCTGCGATAATGTCCCTTGCGCCAGACAGCGCATCTTCCGCCGTGTGCACGTCGTTTTCCGGATCCGCGTATTTTTCCGCTTCCGCATCCAGAGGCCCCGCCTGCTCGTCTGCCAGAATAAACTCTGCCAGCGGCGCAAGCCCCCGCTCCCGTGCGATAATTGCCCGCGTCCGGCGCTTCGGACGGAACGGCCGGTACAGGTCGTCCACAGCCACCTGTGTCTCCGCCGCCAGGATCTGCTGCCTCAGTTCCTCTGTCAGCTTGCCCTGTTCCTCGATCGTCGAAATGACCGTTTCCTTCTTCTCTTCCAGATTTCTCAGATAATTCAGTCTTTCGTACAAAGTACGGAGCGCCTCGTCACTCAGTCCGCCCGTCACCTCTTTCCGGTACCGGGCAATAAACGGGATCGTATTCCCTTCGTCAATCAGTTTGACAGCAGCCTCCACCTGCGGCTTCCTGGCACTGATCTCTCCTGCTATTTTCTCCGCGATATCCATTTTTTCTTCTTCTCCCTTAAAAACATCTTGAACATCAAATCAAAATTCTGTCAGAATTCTATCAGAATTTTATTTTACTTGTGTTTCAATCTCATACCGAAGTTTTGAAATTGATTCCATCATTAACTATTTTTTTAATCGCATCCCGCTCTTTTTCATACGGATTATTCTCCCTCGCCTCCTCCAGTTCCTTCTCTTTTTCGGGATCCGCCGGGTAAGCGATCCGCGTCCGCGTTTCACCGCCGGATACATACACCCTGCCGCACTCCGGACAAACCGCGGTATGGATCGAAACACCCGCCGAAATGACTTTCCCGCCCTTCTGTGCCGCCTTCTCATAGGCATTCGCCACATGCTCGCTTTCATGCGCACGCACCGTCGAAGCAGAAGCCTCCGGCGAAATATGGGCAGCCGCCTTAAACGAAACATCCGCTTCGTCCGAGCCGTCCTGGTACTTCCGGTTCTTGCAGGTCTCGCAATCTTCCGGCGAAGACTTCCGCCCCGGCTTCTTGTCCGGATCCTCGCTGTCCGCTTCACCCGGCCGCCCGAACCGTTCCGGAATGCGCCCATTCCCTCCAAACAGATCCCCCGGAACACGTCCGGCCGCTTCGCCTGGCCGGCTCCCCGGCATCCGTCCATCTTCTTCACCCGGCCGCCGGCTCCCCGGAACACGCCCTGCAGCATCCGCCTTCCCTGGCCCTCCTGCATAGGGCAAGCCCCAGAAACTGCTGCCGCCACCAACTCCTGATATTCCAGCCATCCCCATCCACCTCCTTGTATCATGAAATGACCCGCCGTTTTTTCGTCTTTTCGAATCTTTCGACTTTTTAAGCACATTCCGAATCATACGGCTGTTTCAAGCGATTCTTCTTATCATACCACATAGATTTCAAAAAATCTATCCCCGCTCAGAATAAAAAACATAAGCCCTACATAAAACAGGAGATGCAGGGGATAGATGGCATAAAAGAAATATTTTATCTGCCGTCCCCGTTTCCCATTATAGAAATACAGCGGAAGCAGGTCCACCAATGCAAAAAGTTCCGAAATATTGGACGCATACGCCAGAAACAGGACCGCACAAAGCATCGACGGAAGCCGCCACTGCCGCAGGATGTAAAGAATCACAATCGCGCCGACGCCTGCCATCCCATAATCCGTCCCCAGCTTTTCTGCCGCATAGCACCATGCGCCCGCAGCCGCCAGTGCAAGAATCAAACACAGGATTTTATTTTTATCCTCCAGCCTTGCCATTACTGCATCCATGCACCAGATCGCCACCAAGCCAAAGAACAGTGTAAAAAACACATTGCACTCCGTCCAGTCAAATACCTCATGTGAGAAAGCTAGGTCATAGGGAACATCTGAAATAAACGCAAAAATTAACAACCTCAGCGCATACCGTTCTTTACTGCGTGTATGGACAAATCCCTCCACCAGCAGGAAACAGAAGATTGGAAATGCCAGTCTGCCAATGCTCCGGCAAATCCGGTATACCAGATAAAGTTTCTCCCTCTGTTCAGACGGCACAATCCCATACGAGAGCATCGTTCCCAGAACCGCTGCCCCCAGATGGTCGATAATCATGCTCAAAAGCGCCAGCGTTTTCAAAAAACTGGCATAGATTCCCGGCACACGCTCCCCCCCGGGCACCGCTTCTGCGTTCATCCCAGACCTCCCCCTGTTCATGGCGCACGCCGACTTCTTCCTTTCGGTGGCTCTGCGAATCGAGCAGGGGGATGCAAATCCCCCCTGCTCGCACGCCGGGCTGCGTCGGCATATGCCGAATCCTTCCGAACGCAACCCGTGCGATACAGAAAAAAGCAGTAGGTGGGAACCCCCACCTACTTGCCTGCCCATTTTTTAGAAATCCGTCAGCTCCGGCTGCTTGCGCTTCTCAAGGTATGCGCCCATTCCCTCGCGCTTGTCATGCGTATCATTTACGACGCCAAAGAGATTTGCTTCCATCTCCACCGCATTGCGGATATCCATGTCATAACCATTGTTGATCGCTGCCTTTGCGATCGACACCGCATAGCTGCCCTTGCTGATGATCTTCGCTGCCATCTTCTTTGCGGTATCAAACAGTTCTTCCGCAGGTACGACCTTGTTCACAAGGCCAATCCGGTATGCTTCCTGCGCATCAATGTTATCGCAGGTGAAGATCAGCTCTTTTGCCCGGCCCATGCCGACCAGACGTGCAAGACGCTGTGTCCCGCCAAATCCCGGAATGATGCCCAGGCCCACTTCCGGCTGGCCAAACTGCGCATTCTCAGAAGCGATCCGGATATCGCAGGCCATTGCGATCTCGCAGCCGCCGCCCAAAGCGAAACCGTTCACCGCTGCGATCGTCACCTGGCGCATATTCTGGAGGCGGAAGAACGGCTCTGCTGCCTTGATTCCGAAAGCGCGTGCCTGAGGCGCAGTGAAATTCACCATCTCGGTAATATCCGCGCCAGCCACAAAGAACTTGTACTCATTGCCCTTGGAATCCGGACCGCCGGTCAGGATGACCACCTTGATATCGTCCCTGGCCTCAATATCTGCCAAAGCCGTATTCAGGCTCTCCAGCGTCTCTGTGTTCAGCGCGTTTGCTGGAAGATGATTGATCTTCAGAACCGCGATCTCATCTGCCACTTCCAGGATCAGGTTTTTGTACTCTGCCATTGTAATTCTTTACTCCTTTCAAGAAAAACTGCCACAAGCAGGACGTCCACCCCCCCGCTTGTACAAAATAACTTTTTCTACTATAACTGATTTCAGATTTTTAGTCAATCTTTCTCAAAAACTTTATCAAAAAATATGTTAAAATCCTCAGATGGGGAATCGCCTGTGTGCGCACCAAATGACCTTTATATATCCTGCAGCCTTAGTACGGTGTATCTCATAATCTTCCAACAACGGACCAGCAAAATCCGCACCCGATTCCACGCAGGCACAAACAGAGAAACATGCATGTATATTGCGCAATATGCGCCGCGGCCGGCGATCGCCTGCCGGATATCCTTCCGAATAAGGAAGCGTGCACCAGAATAATGTAAAAATGGAGGAAGCAAGTTATGGAAAGCAGCCTGGAAAGCAGCATAGAAACCAGCACGACCACCGGCAAATTACTGTCTTTCGCCGTCCCGTCGTACAATTCCGCCGGTTTTATGTCGAAATGTATCGAGTCCCTGACCCCGCCGGAGCAGTACCGGGACCGTGTCGAAATCCTGATCGTGGATGACGGTTCCAAAGACGAGACCCTCGCAATCGCCCAGAAATACGAAGCAGAGTACCCCGGACTGATCCGCGCCATCCACCAGGAAAACAAAGGGCATGGCGGCGCCGTCAATACCGGCCTTGCAAACGCCGCAGGGACCTATTTCAAGGTGGTGGATTCAGACGACTGGGCAGACAGCGAAGCCTACCCGAAAGTTCTGGACACCCTGCTGGCATTGGAAGAAAAACAGACTCCCGTAGATATGTTCCTGACAAACTTTGTGTATGATAAAGTCAGTACCGGACACCAGCGGCGGATGCTCCTGTCTGTACTATTCCCCTCAGACAAGATCATTACCTGGTCTTCTATGAAACGGAATATTACAGGTTTCGAAATCCTGATGCACTCGGTCATCTACCGGACCCAGCTGCTGCGTGACTGCCATCTACAGCTGCCGGAGCACTGCTTCTATGTGGACAACCTGTATGTCTACCTGCCGCTCCCTTATGTAAAGACGATTTATTATCTGAACGAAACCTTCTACCACTACTATATTGGACGTGACGGCCAGTCCGTAGAAGAAGAAACCATGGTGCGGCGCATCGACCAGCAGCTCCGTGTGAACTATCTGATGGTGGATGGCGTGGATCCCTGGAAAGTACGGAACAAACATCAAAGAAATTATATCTTCTCTTATTTAGAGATGATTACCGTGATTTCCGGTATGCTTGCCGCAGTTTCTAAAGACCCGGAGAACAAAGCGAAGCTGGACAGGCTCTGGGAATATATCAAAAATAAAGATATCCGAACATATAAAAAATTACGATTGAGCTTTTTAGGAAACGCGTCCCGTTATCATGGGAAACTAGGACGTGCAATCTTCCTCGCAGGCTACCACCTCTCCCAGCGGGTGGTGGGCTTCAACTAGGACGCGCGGAGAAGGGTGCGTCCACTTTTCCCAAGCAGCGGCTCTGCGCCAAAAAAGAGGTGCCCCCAACGATTCCGGGACACCTCTTTTT
>CADBTO010000306.1 GCA_902797565.1 uncultured Lachnospiraceae bacterium | reverse complement strand
TCATTTTCCTGACAGCAGATGACAATGGAGAATCAGAGACGCGGGGGCTTTCCCTGGGGGCGATGGATTTCATCAAGAAGCCATTTGTGCCGAAGGTCCTGGCACTGCGGGTGCGGCACAGCATCGACCTGGACCACTTGCAGAAAGACTTGACGAATGAGGTGGAAAAGAAAACAAAGGAAAATGAAAAACTGTTCCTGCACGTGGTATCCTGCCTTGCGGAAGCGATTGACGCAAAGGATACTTATACGAACGGGCATTCCAGCCGGGTGGCAGAGTATTCCAGAGAAATCGCGCGGCGTTATGGATACCGGGGCAAACAGCTGGACAACATCTATATGATGGGCCTGTTGCATGATGTGGGTAAGATTGGTGTCCCGGATGCCGTGATCAATAAGCCTGCACGACTCACGGACGAAGAGTTTGAGCAAATTAAGAACCACCCCGTCCTTGGAGCGCGGATTCTGGGAAACATCAAGGAGATGCCTTCGCTTGCGAATGGCGCGCGCTGGCATCATGAGCGTTACGGGGGCGGCGGTTATCCAGACGGGCTGGTTGGGGAGGATATTCCGGAAGAGGCGCGGATTATCGCTGTGGCGGATTCCTATGACGCAATGACCAGCCACCGGAGCTACCGCAAGCCGCTGCCGCAGGGCGTGGTTCGTGAGGAGATCGAAAACGGAAAGGGTACGCAGTTTGACCCGAAGTTTGCG
The DNA here is from genome assembly GCA_902797565.1 of uncultured Lachnospiraceae bacterium. GTDB lineage: Bacteria > Bacillota > Clostridia > Lachnospirales > Lachnospiraceae > Weimeria. Next base: position 1,404 of record CADBTO010000306.1, on the reverse strand, counting down.
GATATTATGCTGCAAATGATGGATGAGGATCCTGAATATACGATGCGGGAAGGCTAAGAAGCTTCGCAAGTAATCATCAAGCAAGTAATCAAGCGGGCGGCGCAGATGCGCCGCCCTTGCTGTATGCGACGGGGTGTGCAGTGAGATTCCCGGCTTCGCCGGGCGCAGCCCCGCATCTAATTTTTTTTCGTTTGTTGTGTGGCGTAATTCTTCCGGTCAGGATTAAATGCGGCATATTCTGAGCGTGCATTTTCTGTAAGGGTTTGGAGCGTTTCTTCAACCGGCTTTCCATGTTCCGAGATTTCTTCAGCCAGAAGGTGGATCTGTTTTTGCATAATCATCATCGTCAGTGCCATATGCTGCATGATCTCGATGATGTTTTTGTGGTTTTGCTGGACAAAATCGCCCATCTCGCCTTCTGTGATCCGTAATGCGTAGAGGTCTGAGTGTGCAACGACGGTGTAGATGGCGGGTTCAGGCAGAAGCAGACCGAACTCCCCGAAGACATCGCCGGGGCCAAGGATGCCAAGCACGATCTCCTGTTCGGTTCCATATCCCGTGTAAAGTTCTGCATACCCCTGTATGATCTTGTACATATCCAGATTGACCTCGCCTTCCTGGAGGACGATGGAATCCTCCGGGAATTTGCTGAACTTTGCAGCGCGCTCCTCGATCTGTTCCAGGCTTGCATCCGCAATATTCCACTCTCTTTCCATGGCGTTACTCCTTTTCTGCATCATAATTTTTCACAGGAATCAGCCGATCGATTCCCGTGTATGCCACATATGTTTCAATAGTATAGCATAGCATAGAAGAAAAAGAAAGAAAAAAATGCTGTATGCGGAAAAAATTTGTGTGGGAAAATCATTGACTTTGGATTCCCCCCGGTATAAACTTTAGATTACCCCCGATACAAACTTTAGATTGCCACCCATATAAACTTTAGATTACCCCTGGCTTTGAGGTGATAATGATGATCAATCGAGAGATAAAACAGGCAGTACTGCGCCTGGCAGACCAGTTTCCAGTTATTGCGGTCACAGGTCCCAGACAGAGTGGAAAAACGACAATGGTAAAGGCTTTTTTTCCAAAAAAACAATATATTTCGTTTGATGATAAATCGATGCGGGATTTTGCGATGGCAAATCCACGGGATTTTGTTCGTGCATTTCCTCAGGGAGCAATTTTTGATGAAGCGCAAAAGGTTCCGTTGATTTTCGAAGCACTCAAGGCGGCTGTGGATCAGGGAGATTATGAGCCGGGGAAGTTTGTGTTGACAGGATCCAGCCAGTTTCACTTACGAAAAAATATGACAGAAAGTATGGCGGGGCGGGGCGCATTCATCCGATTACTGCCGTTTTCTGTTCGGGAGCTGCAGGATGGGAACAGGCTGCCGGAGAATCC
>CADBTO010000305.1 GCA_902797565.1 uncultured Lachnospiraceae bacterium | reverse complement strand
TTAACCTGTGACAATGGGATTGCAGCCGTAGATGCTGTGGAAGAAGCAAAACGCCTGGGAATGCGGGTGGTGGTGACGGATCATCATGAAATTCCGTTTTCCACGGAAGGCGAGGAGTATCATAGTGAGTTTGTGACGCGCGACGAGAAAGCTGAGGGGCGGGTGTACCATTATCCGGTAGCGGATGCAGTGGTGGATCCGCACAGGCCTGGCGATCCGTACCCGTATCCAGCGATCTGTGGAGCGGTTGTTGCATGGAAGCTGGTCTTTGTGCTGTATGAGGCATTTGGGATTGATCACGAAGAAGCGATGGAGTTCCTGGAGCTTGCCTGCGTGGCTACGGTTTGTGATATTATGCCACTTCTCGATGAAAACCGTGCGATGGTACGGCTGGGGCTGGAACGATTGAAAACAACTGCGAACAAGGGCTTATCAGCGCTCATGGACGCAACCCGGATAGACCGGGAGAACCTTTCGTCGTACCATCTGGGATTTGTTGTGGGGCCATGTTTTAATGCAAGCGGAAGGCTGGACAGTGCGGAACGTGGGCTGGCATTGCTTCTGGAAGAGGATGAAGAAAAAGCGCAGGAGATGGCGCAGACGCTGGTTGCGCTGAATGACAAGCGCAAGGAGATGACAGAAGAGGGGACGAAACTGGCGCTGGAACTGATCCAGCAGGAGGGTTACTGGTCCGATCGGGTACTGGTGGTATATGTGCCGGATCTGCACGAGAGCCTTTGCGGGATCGTGGCGGGCAGGGTGAAAGAAAAATACAACCGTCCGACCTTTATTCTTTGCAACGGGAAAAATGAGGTCAAGGGCAGCGGACGTTCCATTCCAGAGTATTCGATGTTTGAACGGATGCAGGAAGTGGACGAGTGCTTTATCAAATATGGTGGGCATCCTATGGCGGCAGGACTCTCGATGAAGCAGGAGCATGTGGGGAAACTGCGCAGGCTTCTGAATGAAAAATGCGGGCTGACGGAGGCGGATCTGCTGCCGAAGGTGATGATCGACGTGCCCCAGCCGATTAGTTATGTCAACATCGAACGGACGCAGGAACTTTCAATTTTGGAGCCGTTCGGGAATGGAAATGAGAAACCGGTGTTTGCGGATAAGGACATCCTGGTATTGCGGATCAGCGACATTGGCAAGGAGAAACAATATCGAAAACTGGCATTGTTTACAGGTGCGAAGGAATCACAGCGTCGGATTGAGGCTGTTTACTTCGGCGATGGAGAAGAATTTGACCGGTATATCGAAGAGAAGTTCGGGAAAGATGCGCTGTATGCGGCAAGGCAGGGGACACGTTCCGGAATCCGTCTGACGTTCACCTATTATCCGGCGGTGAACCATTATATGGGCAGGGATACGGCACAGATCGTGATCAATGATTACCGGTAAGCATACGAATGGAAAAAGAGGTGTGGAATGGCAGGAACAATTCGATTTGAAACATATGGATTTCCATCCAAAGACGACGATGGAACCACGCTTCATGGGGCGCGGTGGATTCCGGATGGGCAGCCGGTGGCACTCATCCAGCTGGTACACGGGATGTGCGAGTTCATAGAACGGTATGACGAATTCGCCAGGTTTCTGGCGGACAAGGGTTTTCTGGTTTATGGGCACGACGACGTTGGACATGGACAGAGCATCCGGACGGAAGACGATCTGGGAAAGATCCATGCAAAAGAACCGGCGGATGTGCTGGTTTCGGATATCGTGTCGGATTATGAGCAAAACGGGAGTGCGTTTCCGGGACTTCCTCATTTTATGCTGGGGCACAGCATGGGGTCGTTTCTTGTTCGGAAGACTCTGGCGGATTTTTCTGCGAAGCTCCCTTCTTTTTCCGGGGCGATTCTTGTAGGGACAGGATCTGCAAAGGGAAGTACAGTTCGCGGCGGACTACTGTTTTTGAAGTCACTCAGGCGTCTGCCTGGCGGTGGAGACTTGCAAAGTTCGGCGATCAAGGCGCTTTCCCATGACAAAAAGGAGTACCGGGGCTTCTCGGTGGATGGAAGCGACCTGGGAAACAACTGGCTGACGCGGGATCTGGGTGTGGCAAAGAAATTCCTGGAGAACCCGAAGACAAGATTTATTTTTTCTGTTAATTTCTATATTGCCTTGCTCACGGCGGTTGACGAAGGGAGGAAATTAGATAGTGCATTAAAAATAAAACGTGATTTGCCAATTTTGATCATCTCTGGACAGGAGGATCCTGTGGGAGGCCATGGGAAGTGGATCAATGAGGTGTATGGGCTATATGAGGAGGCGGGACTGTTTGATGTGCACAAGAAGCTGTATCCGGGTGCACGGCATGAGATCCTGAATGAAACAAACCGGGAAGAGGTCTATGCGGATGTTTACCGGTGGCTGCGGCGCTGTATGAAGAAGGTGGGTCGGGATGCCTGACGAGATGTATACGTCGTTTGCACAGGTGTATGACCTGTTTATGGAAGATACGCCTTATGCACAGTGGGCGGATACCATTCATCGGATTCTGACAGAGGAAGGATGCGGCGGCGGGCTGGTATGTGAACTGGGATGTGGAACCGGACGGATGACACGGGAGCTGGCCGCACGCGGCTATGACATGACCGGGATCGACCTTTCACCGGATATGCTTGCGATCGCGCGGGAGATGGAACCGCCTGAGGGTGCAAGGCCGATCCTTTATCTGAACCAGGATATGCGTGGCTTTGAACTTTATGGGACAATGGCAGCGATCGTGTCGGTCTGTGACTGCATCAATTATATCACAGACCCTGGGGAGCTGCAGCAGGTCTTTGCACTGGTGCAGAATTATCTGGATCCGGATGGAATATTTATATTTGATATCAATTCAAGATATAAGTATCAGGAAGTCCTTGCGGAGAATACGTTTTCGGAGATGCGAGAGGATGCCTGTTATGTCTGGGAGAACAGTTTTGATCCAGAGACGCAGGAGAACATCTATGACCTGGAACTGTTTGTCCGGGAAGACGAAAGCGGGCTGTACCAGAGGTTCCATGAAACGCATATCCAGCGTGCATATGGCAGGGAAGAGATCCGGGGCTGGCTGGAGCATGCAGGCCTGTTTCTGCAAAGGGAATTGGATCTGGACACAGGCGGCGCAGTCCGGGAGGACAGCCAGCGGATTTGTTTTGTGGCACGGAAGCGTGCATAGATCTTTGTTCAGGAGAAAAATATGTTGGATGGATTTTTACGGGTCTGTGCAGTGACACCGAAAGTCAAGGTGGCAGATCCGAAAACAAATGCAGAATATATTATTGAAACAATACGGGAAGCTGCATTCCAGGGGGCGCGGGTGATTGTGTTTCCGGAACTTTGCATTACGGGATACACCTGTGGAGACCTGTTTTACCAGGACCTGCTATTGGATGAGAGTACGAAGGCACTGCGGCGGATTGCAGATGCAACGGAGGATCTGGAGGCGATCGTGTTTGTCGGCCTTCCACTGCGTTTTGAAGGCAAGCTTTTGAATGTGGCGGCAGGGATTTCCAGGGGAAAGGTACTTGGGTTTGTGCCCAAGGCAAATCTGCCGAATTATGATGAATATTATGAAAAGCGGCACTTTGTGGAAGGGGAGGAGGAGGTCTCGGAGATCAGCTGGTATAATCGCAGCTATCCCATCGGACGGAGCCTCCTTTTTGCCTGTGAGGAGTTCCCGGATATCTGTATCGGGGCGGAGCTTTGCGAGGATCTCTGGACACCGGCCCCGCCTTCGGTGGCAGCGGCGATGGCTGGCGCGACCATCCTTGTAAACCTTTCTGCTTCGGATGATATGATCGGGAAGCGCGGTTACAGGCGTCAGCTGGTGAATGGCCAGGCGGCGCGGCTGTATGGCGTCTATATCTACGCAAACGCAGGGATGGGGGAATCAACACAGGACGTGGTCTATTCCGGACATTCGATGATCAGCGAATGCGGGCAGATGCTTGCGGAAAGCAGGCCGTTTTCAGAAGGGGCGATCTATGCGGATGTGGATCTGGGAACTGTGCTGGCGCGTCGGCGGCGTATGAACACCTATCGAAAAGGCGAAGTATACGAAAAAGTATATTTCAAGCTGGCGCCGGAACGCCTGGCGCTTCGCCGGATTGTGGATCCGATGCCGTTTGTGCCGGGGGACAAGGCGCGTCGGAGGGAGCGCTGCGAGGAAATTCTGGGAATCCAAAGCTATGGGCTTCGGAAACGGCTCGAACATACCGGGGCAAAAAACGCTGTGGTGGGCATTTCCGGCGGATTGGATTCGACGCTGGCACTTCTTGTGACGGTACGTGCGTTTGATCTTCTGGAACTCGACCGCGCGGGAATCATCGCGATCACGATGCCGGGATTCGGGACGACGGAGCGTACGCGCAGCAATGCGGTGGAACTTGTGGAAACACTGGGCTGCACACTGCGGGAAATTCCGATTTCTGAGAGCGTCCGGATTCATTTCCGGGATATCGGGCATGATGAGGAAGTGCGGGATGTCACCTACGAGAACAGCCAGGCGCGGGAGCGGACGCAGATCCTGATGGATGTGGCAAACAAGGAAGGCGGGCTGGTCATCGGAACCGGAGACCTTTCGGAGCTGGCGCTCGGCTGGGCGACGTACAACGGCGACCATATGTCGATGTATGGGGTCAATGCTTCTGTGCCCAAGACCCTGGTGCGGCATCTGGTGCGGTTTTATGCGGATGAATTTGCCGGAGAGGACGGAAAGCTGTCCAGAATTCTGCTGGATATCCTGGATACGCCGGTTTCACCGGAACTTTTGCCTCCAAAAGACGGGGAGATACAGCAGAAAACCGAGGATCTGGTCGGTCCGTATGAGCTGCACGACTTCTTCTTGTATTATATGATGCGCTTTGGGTTTACGCCGTCCAAGATTTTCCGGCTTTGTATGCATGCATTTGCGGGCCGGTATCAAGAGGAAACAGTCAAAAAATGGATGAGGACATTTTACCGGAGGTTTTTTGCGCAGCAGTTCAAGCGAAGCTGCCTGCCGGATGGCCCGAAGGTTGGCTCTGTGGCGCTTTCTCCGCGAGGAGATTTCCGGATGCCCAGTGATGCCTGTGCCCGGATCTGGTTGGATGAGGTGGAGAGTTTATGAGTACCGGTACAAAAATCTGGATCGCCATCGGCTTTCTTGTGCTTGTGCTGCTGGGTGTGTATATTGGTGTATCCGTATACTATAACAGTCATTTTTTTCCGAACAGTACCATCAACGGACTGGACAGTTCTGGGGAAGAAGTGGAGGCAATGAAGGAGAAGCTGGCTGAGGAAGCGATGAAATATACGCTGACGCTGGTGGAGGAAGATACAGATAATGAGGTCATTACGGCAGCAGAAGCCGGGATGCGCCTGGATCTTTCACATGGCGAGGTGGAAAACCTGATGGAAGCCCAGAATGGCTTTGGATGGATCGGAGCGATGCTGGGCGGTGGGACGATTGAGTACCAGTGCGGCAAAAGCTTCCAGATTGATGAGGAGCGCGTGCGGGAGAAGGTCTCTGCATTAGACGCGGTGATCGGGCGGGATGTGACGGAAAGCCGGGACGCGTCTTATGAATACCAGGATGGGCAGTTTGTGGTTATTCCGGAGGTGTATGGCACAGAGGTGGATAAGGATGCGTTGACAGAAGCGATATTGGAGGCTTTGAGAAAACTGCAGCCTAATCTGAATCTGCGCGAGGCAGGGGTTTATCTTGGGCCAGAATTAAAATCAGGAGATAAGAAACTCCAAAAGCTGTTGAAGGCTCTGAACAAACGGATGGCAGTGACGATCACCTACGACCTGGGAGATGCCGGGGAGGAAATGGTGCGCAAGAGCGAGCAGGCGAAGTGGCTGAAGGGGGACGAGAACTTCAAGTTCCACTATGATGACGCCGCGATCAAAAGCTTTCTGGTTTCTATGGGCAGGGCACACAATACATTCGGGCTGGCGATGCCGCTGAAGACCAGTTATGGCAAGAAGGTGAAGATTCCGAAGGGTGGGAATTACGGCTGGTGGATCAATTATGACGCGGAGTTTGAGCAGCTGAAAAAGGATCTGGAGGGCGGGAAGGATGTGAAACGTGAATTTATTTACCGGAGCACTGCGGCCTCCCATGAGCAGCCCTATTACGGGGAGTCCTATGTGGAAGTGAATTTAGCAAAACAACATTTATTTTTATATGTAGATGGGGAACGTGTGCTGGATTCGGATTTTGTGTCCGGGAATGTCTCTCGTGGGAACGGGACGCCGGAAGGGGCCTACGCGATTACCTACAAAGAGCAGGATGCAACGCTGGTCGGTGAGAACTACTCTTCGGCAGTGTCCTATTGGATGCCGTTCAACGGGAATGTGGGGCTGCATGACGCCAAATGGCGGAGCGCGTTTGGCGGCGAGATTTACAAGACGTCCGGCTCGCATGGCTGCATCAATCTGCCGCCCGCTGTGGCAGAAAAGATTTTCGGGTATGTGGAGAAGGGCTTCCCGGTGCTCGTGTATTCATTGGATGGTGTGGAAGAGCCGGAGCCGGTGGAAGAGCCGGAGCCAGCCGAAGCGGAAGCTGCACCGGACGAGCCGCAGGAGCCGGCGGAGTAGTTTGGGCGCACACACGAAACTCCGACTGTGCGCAGTATCGAAAACATATGCGCACACACGAAACTCCGACTGTGCGCAGTAACGCCAGGCAAGATGCAGCCCGAAGCGAAGCGAAGGTCTGCATCTTGCCACAGGAGAGGTTTCATTCTTCGGCGCAGCCGAATAATGGAACCTCAGTATCGAAAACATATGCGCACACAAAGGAGTTCTTAATACGGAGTTCTTA
>CADBTO010000304.1 GCA_902797565.1 uncultured Lachnospiraceae bacterium | reverse complement strand
TATGACAATATACATCGCGCCCTGCATCAGCGCCTTCTTCATAATCTCCCGGATGGAAAACAGCGCACGGTGTTCCGAACCGACAGACAAAACCTCCTCACTGAGAAGGCTCCCCCGGACATCAAAACAGCAGAGCACCACGCATTCCTTCTGCTGGTGCCGCAGCCGCTCCATAAAATATTCGGCAATCGAGCCGGAATTGTCAAAACAGAATGCGCCCCGCTTCTTTTGGGCCGCAATCCGGATACTGATCTCCGCAAGCGCCAGCAGCAGGTACGCCTTCGCCTCTCCGACCCCTTCGAGCCGGACCAGCTCTTCCTTGTCCTTTTCCATCAGGTTCACAAGCGCATGCCTGCCAGGCCCAAGGATCTCCCGCGAAAGTTCCAGCGACGACTTGTTTTTCGTGCCGCCACGCAGGACCAGCGCCAAAAGTTCCGGATCTGTCAGGGCCTGCACCCCGAAATGCTCCGCCTTGGTCTGGGGATCCAGGCAGCCTTTCCAGCCGCTGCGCCCGGACCGCTTTCCCCGCTTCTTCCGGTCAGATTCCGCATATTCCTCATATCCCTCATTTTCCCCCAATGCTCCCCTCATCCTCCTTTTGATCTGCTTCACCAATGCGTTTTTCCGTAATTCCACTGCCTGTTCCGGAACATACGGAAAAATATCCCATAAATTTACATGAGGTCTAGTCTATCACACTTTTTTCCAGTCTACAAGCCTTTTTTCATATTTGCTGTGCCAGTGCCTCCGGCGATACACAGCCCGCATCCAGCAGCTTCTGCAGCGAAGACAGGATACCCAGCTTCCCATGATAGAAGGTCAGTCCTCCCTGGAAATACACATTATACGGGGGACGAAGCGGCCCGTCTGCGGACAGTTCGATCGAAGAGCCGGACACAAACGCGCCTGCTGCCATAATCACCTGGTCGCCATAGCCCGGCATATCCCAAGGCTCCGGTTTCACAAAGCCCTCCACCGGAGACGCCGCCTGGATCCCCTCGCAGAAGGCGCAGAGCGCCTCCCGGCTGCCCAGTTCCACCGCCTGGATGATATCATTTCGCTGTGCCTTGCCTGACGGATACACCGGAAAGCCAAGATCCTCATACACTGCGGCGGCAAACAGCGCGGTCTTCTCTGCCGACGCCACGACCGTCGGTGCAAGGAACAGCCCCTGGTACATCTCCCTGGACATCCCCAGAGAAGCCCCCACTTCCTTCCCCAGCCCCGGCGAAGTCAGCCGGACTGCCGCATTCTCGATACATTCCCTGGTTCCGGCAAGATAACCCCCGCAGCGCGAAAGCCCGCCGCCGGGGTTCTTGATCAGGGAGCCGACCAGAAGATCCGCGCCAAAATCCGAAGGCTCGGATAAACGGACAAACTCCCCATAGCAGTTATCCACCATACAGATGACATCCGGCTTGATCCCTTTGATAAACGCGATCAGCTCCCCGATCTCCTCCGGAGAGAAGCTTGGACGGCTGGCATAGCCTTTGGAGCGCTGGATCGTCACCAGCCGGGTCTTTCCGTTAATCGAACTTTGTATCTTTTCGTAATCAAAACGCCCATCCGGAAGCAGTTCCGCTTCCCGGTACGTCACGCCATATTCGGCGAGCGAACCGCGCGAAGGACGGATCCCGATGACTTCTTCCAGCGTATCATAAGGCCTTCCCACAGGCGAAAGCAGCTCATCCCCCGGCCGCAGGTTCGCGGACAGGGCAAGCGCCAGCGCATGCGTGCCGCAGGTAATCTGCGGCCGCACAAGGGCTTCCTCTGTATGGAAGACGTCGGCATAGACCCGCTCCAGCGTATCCCGCCCCACATCCCCGTAACCATAACCGCTGCTTCCCGCAAAGCATTCACTCGAAACCCGGTTCTTCTGCATTGCCAGCAGCACCTTCGCCTGGTTCACCTCTGCGATGGCATCCATCTGCGCGAAACGCTCCCGCAGGCCGGCGAGCACCCGTTCGCCATAAGCTGCCACATTTTCTGATATGCCGATTTCTTTATATATTCGGATTAAATCCTGGTCCATGCTTCTCCTATCTCCCATCTTCGCTTCACCCGCTCCGCCAGTGCCTGCGCCACCTGCTCCAGATCCCTGCCATAGTCCCGGATATCCAGGAATTCCACGCATCCTCCCTTATCCGCCTGCTCCCTGCCCAGCCAGGTCAGCTGCCGCTTGGCATAGTGGCGGGAGTTCTGCTGGATCTTTGCCACCGCCTCTTCCAGGCTGTATTCCCCGTCAAAATACGCGAATAACTCACGATAACCGATCGCCTGCATTGCCGTACTATGACGGGAAAGCCTGCCCGCGCAGATCTGGTCATAGAAGCCCCGTGCCTCTTCCAGAAGCCCCGCATCCATCATCGTATGGACGCGCCGGTTGATCCGCTCATAAAACGCCTGCCGCTCGTCCGTGAGCGCAAAATAAAAAAAGTCATACGGGGACTCGCGCCTGCGCTGCTCCTGGTTGTGCTCGGAGATCCGTTGTTTCGAGTTTTCGCAAAATTCTATTGCACGAATCGTCCGTTTGATATTATTGGCATGGATCTTTTCCGCTGAAACCGGATCCAGCTGCGCAAGCAGCGCATGGAGCGCCTCAGGCCCCTGCTGCTTCGCAAGCGTTTCCAGTTCCTTTCGCCGTTCCGGATTCCCGCCCTCTTCCGTAAACTGAATATCATAGAGCAGCGCCTGGATATAGAAGCCGGTTCCGCCGACCACAATCGGAATACGTCCCCGGCTCCAGATGCCCGCCGCTGCCTCTTTCGCCATCGTCTGGAAGCGCAGGACATCCATATTCTCCGATGGATCCAGGCAGTCAATCAAATGGTGAGGGATTCCCTGCATCTCCTGCGGCCGGATCTTCGCGGTGCCAATATCCATGCCCCGGTAAAGCTGCTGGGAATCAGCGGAAATCACCTCTCCCCCCAGCACTTTTGCCAGGGCGATGGACACCTCGCTCTTGCCCACTGCCGTCGGACCGGACAGGACGATCAGTTTCTGCCTCTGTTTCATAACACGAACTCCTATCACAAACTCCGATCAACGCCCACAATCAACGCCCACGACCGAAGCCCACTATACCACCCGCTTGAACTTCTTGTCCAGCTCATATTTCGAGAATGCTATCGTCGTCGGCCTGCCATGCGGACAATGGAAGGGTTCTTCCAGTTCCATCATCTCATCAAACAGCGCTTCCATCTCCATCGGGGAAATCACCTGGCTGCCTTTGATCGCCGCCTTGCAGGCCATCGACGCAATCTTCTCCTGCACAAGCTGCGGCGTCTTCTCATTGCTCCAGAACGCACAGTTCCCCAGAATATTCAGGAAAAGTTCCCTGGGGTCTATCGAATAAAGGTTCGCCGGCACCCCGGACAGCGCCACCTCATTCCCGCCAAAATCCGACAGTTCGAATCCCAGGCTCGTGAACGCCTCCATATTCCGGGACAGCGCCTCTGCCTCACGGCTCGAAAGTGAAAGGACAATCGGCGGCGATACCTGCTGGCAGGTCTGGGTCTTTTCCGCAAGCGCCTTCATCATACGCTCATACATCACCCGCTCGTGGGCTGCATGCTGGTCCACCATATACAGCTGGTCCCCGGACTGGATCATCCAATAGGTATCAAATGCCTGTCCAAGCAGCTTGTGGTGCTTTTTGGTTTCTTCTGTCAGAAAGCTTGCCTGCTCCACTTTCCCGCTGCGATAGGCATTGCCATAACCGCCCTCGCTATGATAAACCCCGCCATCCGGCTCCGCAACAGACAACTCCCCGGCTGCACCCCCGCCGGACATCCCGCCAGCTGCCGCAGCCGCATTCCCGCCGGAATTTCCTTCAACTGCCAGGCCTGCATTCCCCACAGAAACCTCTCCATCTGCCGGGGCTGCATTCCCCGCAACTCCACCTGCCAGGGCTGCATTTCCCGCAGACTGCACTCCACCTGCCGCAGCCGCATTCCCGGAAGGCTTCCCTTCTCCTGCCGGGGCTGCGCTCTCACTGCAAGCCGCATCCCACGCCCTGCCATAAGCCGCGCCGCTGTACATCCGCTCCCCATACTTTGGTTCATACGGGCTTGCAGACCGGACGGCTTCTCCGACTTCCGCAAGGATCCGCTCCTTTGCTTTCTGCAGCCCCTTCTTCTCAAACGGCTCTGCCGCAGGATGCGCCTTCGGCTCCGCTTTCTCCTCCGGCATCCCGCTTCCGATATCCTCCCGCTGCTGCAGGGTCTTTTTGACCAGTTTCATCAGTTCGGCATATACCAGGGTCTCTTCTGAGAAACGGACTTCCTGCTTCGTCGGATGGACATTCGCATCCACCATCCCATCCGAGAAGTCGAAGAACAAGACTGCAAGCGGGTACTGGTGCTGCATGACAAATCCCTGGCAGCCCTCTTCCAGCGCACGGGACAAAAGCTTGCTGCGGACAAACCTTCCATTGACAAAGAAGATTTCCATCGAACGGTTTCCCCGATTCAGCGACGCATCCCCAAGGAACCCCCGGACCTGGAATCCGGACAGTTCTTCCCGGATGGGAATCAGATGCGTTGCCACCTCCCGCCCATAGAGGCAGAACAGCGTATCCCGCAGATCCCCGCTGCCCGGCGTCTGGAATTTCTCGCGCGAACCGAGCCGCAGCCGGAATGATACCTTTGGATGTGAGAGCGCAAGCTTTTCCATCATATCCGTGATATAATTCCCCTCCGTCATCGGAGATTTCAGGAATTTCCGACGCGCCGGCGTGTTATAAAACAGGTTCCGGACGATGAAGGTACTGCCATCCGGCGTCCCCGTGTCGATCAGCTCCCGCTCCTTCCCGCCTTCGATGAAGTAATAGGAACCCACCGGCTCCTCTGCCACCTTGGTATAAAGTTCCATCTTGCTGACTGCACTAATACTGGAGAGCGCCTCTCCCCGAAATCCCAGCGTCCGGATCGCGGCAAGTTCTTCCGAACGATGCAGCTTGCTGGTGGAATGCCGCTGAAACGCAAGCGGGATATCGCCCCGGCTGATGCCGCTGCCATCGTCCGTGATCCGGATCGAATCAATGCCCCCGCCGTCAATCTCGCAGGTAATCGCCTGCGCCCCGGCATCAATGGCATTCTCCACCAGTTCCTTGACCACCGAAGCCGGACGCTCCACCACCTCGCCCGCCGCAATCTTGTCGATCACTTCCTGTTCCAAAAGTT
>CADBTO010000303.1 GCA_902797565.1 uncultured Lachnospiraceae bacterium | reverse complement strand
GGAAACACCGGTGGTGGCACCGAAGGCAGGAACGATCGTTTCGATCGATACCAATGAGGGCGCTTCGGTTGAGGCAGGGGCACTGCTCGCTACGATGGATGAAGAATAAGATAGGGGAGGCATTTACATGAGCTACATTGTTGAAACAATGGGCAACCTCGTACACCAGACAGCGTTTTTCAACCTCACCTGGGGAAACTTCATTATGATCGCGGTGGCACTCGTATTTTTGTATCTTGCCATTGCCAAAGAGTTTGAACCGCTGCTTCTGGTACCGATCGCTTTTGGTATGCTGCTGGTGAATATCTATCCGGATATCATCGCATCGCCGGAGGATACGGAAAACGGTGTGGGCGGCCTGTTGTACTATTTCTATACGCTGGATGAGTGGTCGATCCTGCCTTCCCTGATCTTCATGGGGGTGGGCGCGATGACGGATTTCTCGCCGCTGATCGCGAACCCGATCTGCTTCATCATGGGCGCGGCGGCGCAGTTTGGTATTTACTGCGCGTACCTTTTGGCAATCGCGTTCGGATTTTCGGATGAGGCAGCGGCAGCTGTTGCAATCATCGGCGGCGCGGACGGCCCGACTTCCATTTTCCTGGCCGGGAAACTGGGGCAGTCTGCATTGATGGGGCCGATTGCTGTGGCAGCATACTCCTATATGTCACTGGTACCGATTATCCAGCCGCCGATTATGCGCGCGCTGACGACTGAAAAAGAGCGGACGATCCGGATGCAGAACCTGCGCCCGGTGTCCAAGCTGGAGCGTATCCTGTTCCCGATCGTTGTTACGATCATCGTCTGCCTGATCCTGCCGACGACCGCACCGCTCGTCGGTATGCTGATGCTGGGCAACCTCTTCAAAGAATGCGGCGTGACGCGCCAGCTTTCGGAGACGGTGTCCAATGCCCTGATGTATATCGTGGTTATCCTGCTGGGTACGTCTGTGGGGGCTTCCACTTCTGCGGAAGCATTCCTCAACTTCAGCACGATCAAGATCGTGGTTCTTGGGCTTGTGGCATTCTGCGTGGCGACCGCAGCCGGGATTCTGTTCGGAAAGATCCTGTGCAAGGCAACGGGGGGAAAGATCAATCCACTTATTGGTTCCGCCGGTGTGTCTGCGGTTCCGATGGCAGCGCGTGTGTCCCAGAAGGTGGGTGCGGAGGCAGATCCGACGAACTTCCTGCTCATGCACGCAATGGGACCGAACGTGGCGGGCGTCATTGGTACAGCCGTTGCAGCCGGTGTGTTTATGGCAATCTTTGGAGTTTAAGCGAAATGGGGCGGAGGCAGTGCCTCTGTCCCACGTTTGGAGGATAGATAACTTATGGCAAAGCTGAAAATAACAGAAACGGTGCTTCGTGATGCCCACCAGTCTTTGATCGCAACGCGGATGAAGACCGAGCAGATGCTGCCCATCGTGGACAAGATGGACAAAGTAGGGTTTCATGCTGTAGAGTGCTGGGGCGGTGCAACGTTTGATGCCTGCCTGCGTTTCCTGAAGGAAGATCCGTGGGATCGGCTGCGGAAGCTGAAAGCGGGATTTAAGAACACGAAGCTGCAGATGCTCTTCCGTGGGCAGAACATCCTGGGTTACAAGCCGTATGCAGATGATGTGGTGGAATATTTCGTCCAGAAATCCATTGCGAACGGCATTGATATCATCCGGATTTTTGACTGTCTGAATGATATCCGGAATCTGGAAACGGCAGTGAAGGCATGTAATAAGGAAAAGGGGCACGCACAGGTGGCGCTGTCTTATACGCTGGGAGATGCCTATACGCTGGATTACTGGATGAAGATGGCAAAGGACATCGAGGCAATGGGCGCAGATTCGCTCTGCATCAAGGACATGGCAGGACTTCTGGTCCCGACCGAGGCGGACAAGCTGATCCGTTCCTTAAAGAGTGCAACGAAGCTGCCCATCGAGCTGCATACGCATTATACATCCGGTGTGGCGTCTATGACATATCTGAAAGCGGTTGAGGCAGGCTGTGATATTATCGACACGGCAATGAGCCCGTTTGCACTTGGCACCAGCCAGCCTGCAACAGAGGTGATGGTCGAGGCGTTCCGCGGCACAGAATTTGACACAGGACTGGACCAGAACCTGCTGGCAGAAATTGCAGACTATTTCCGTCCACAGCGTGAAGAAGCGCTCGAAAGCGGTCTGATGAATGCAAAGGTGCTGGGTGTCAACATTAAGACCCTGCTGTACCAGGTGCCCGGCGGCATGCTTTCAAACCTGATCTCCCAGCTGAAAGAGCAGGGGAAAGAGGACAAGTTTGAAGAGGTGCTGGCTGAGGTGCCGCGTGTGCGGAAAGACCTGGGCGAGCCGCCGCTCGTGACGCCTTCTTCCCAGATTGTCGGGACGCAGGCTGTGTTCAATGTGCTGATGGGTGAGCGTTATAAGGTGGCAACACAGGAGACGAAGGATATCCTGCTTGGGAAATACGGGAAGACGGTCAAGCCGTTTAATCCGGAGATCGTCGAGAAAGTGCTCGGTGAGGACGCGAAGAATGCCATCACCTGCCGCCCTGCTGACCAGCTGGATCCGCAGCTTGAGTCGATCGAGAAAGAGATGAAGGAGTGGAAGCAGCAGGACGAGGACGTGTTGTCCTACGCCCTGTTCCCGAAGGTTGCACTTGACTTCTTCAAGTATCGGAAAGCACAGCAGACCGGTGTGGATCCGAACCTGACGGATAAAGCAAACGGCGCGTATCCGGTGTAGGAGGGATGTCAGCTCCGCCTGCG
>CADBTO010000302.1 GCA_902797565.1 uncultured Lachnospiraceae bacterium | reverse complement strand
CTGGAACAGCACGCTTCCAAAACCAGTATAGCACTCCTCATCGCAAATTACAACCTGTTTTTTTATCGGGCAGGAGGGATGCTGCCCCCTACCCGCCCGCATGCCGCCTTCCCCGAAAGCCATCCCTTCGCTCAGACCGTCACAAACGGTTCCCGGAATGGATCCACAGTAACAGAAATCTCCCCTTCCGCCGCTGTTTCCAGATAATCCTGCATCACATCCATGAAAATATGTTCGATTCCATAATGCCCGGCATCCACCACGCAAAGCCCCTGTGCCACGGCGTCAATGCCGCTGTGGTGGTCAATATCTCCGGTGATAAGCGCCTGCGCGCCTTTTTCCAGTGCCAGAGAGATCATGCTCCTTCCGGATCCGGGGCAAAGCGCCACCTTTTGGATAATCGTTTCCCCGTCTCCAAAAAACCGGACAGAAGAAATCCCAAAATCCTCTTTCACCTTCCGGGCAAGCTCCTGCAGGGGCTGGGAATGCTGCAGCAGGCCAACCCGCCCGATCCCCTGCGCTTCCCCCGCACGCTCTTCGGTCTCTTCCAATGGCCCAATCACGGAAAGCCCCATCCGCTCTGCCGCCGCCTCTGCCATGCCATAGACATCAAAGTTCGTATGCATGGAGATAACCGCAACGTGTTTTTCGATCAACCGGATAATCCGTCTTCCCAGAAAATCATCCGCGCAGACGCGCCGGATTTTCCCAAAAATCAAAGGATGGTGCGTCAGCAAAAGCCCCGCCTGATTCTGGATCGCATGCTCCACGGCAAGGTCATCCGCATCCAGCGCGATATGCACCCTGTCCGTCTCCCAGCCGGGATCACCGACCAGAAGTCCGGGATTGTCCCAATCCATCGCCGCGGAAAGCGGGCATTTCCGCCCGACCAGTTCAAAAATCTCAGCTATTTTTTTCATGATTAAGAACTCCTTTGTGTGCGCGCTTTACTTTCCGGATGCGCGCTTCTTTTTCGCAGCTGACGCTGCTCAAAAAATCGCCTCTGCGACTCCGTGAGGTTTCGTCGCTTCGCTCCGAACCTCTCTCCGTCCGACGTTCACGCGCACAGTCGGAGTTTCATCATTAAGAGCTAACTCCTTTGTGTGCGCGCGTCAAATGATCTCCGCCTCATAGATATGGACAGAAGCCGCGCCCGGGAAGATCTTTTCCGCCAGCTGCCGCGAGCCTTCGTTAATCGCATCAAATACCAGCTGCGCCTTCGGAAACAGCTTCAACGCCTCTGCCGAAACATCCGAAAGCAGCCCCATCAGCCGCCTGGGATTCTGGCTGTAGAGGAAGGAGAGCTCCAGCTTCTCATCCATCTGCCGCTGCACGAAGATCAGGCAGGCAATATCCCCGCCCTCCTTTGCATAACTGACGCGGCAAAGCTCCGGTACGCAGGACGCCTCCCAGGCTTCCAGATCCTCCACCACATAATGCTCCTCGATTTTCGATAGGATTTTCCGCCTGGACCGCTCCGGTTCTTCAAAGAAGTACTTCTGCCCGCCTCCGGCACCAATCTGCTTCAAGAGCACCGGAGAAGAAGCAAGCGCATCATGTGAAATATAATAACGTTCATGGGAATAGGCCATGCTGCAGAGAAGCGGCCTCTTCCCCAACGAAAGGAAGAAGCCATGCAGCGCATCTTCCTCCTCCGATGCCTCAAAATGCGCCAGCAAGGGGTATGGGGTAAGACTGCGGATGAAGGCATAGATCTCGTCCAAAAGACCTGATGCAATGCCCCTCCTGCGGGAAGCAGGCTCCACAAAAAGCCAGTCCAGATGGTACTGCCAGCCCGCAAGCCGGAAGGACACGGCACCGCAGACATACCCTTCCTCATCATATGCCCCAAGCGTCACCCGCATCTTCCCGGTTGTAAAATCCTCCGGCAGCACGCTCTGGAAATCTTCCTGATTCTCCTGATTGATTATAATATAATTCATCCTCGCCATGATCCCCTTACCATTTAATCATTCGGGCTGCAGATGTAAAGGTCTGCAAAGCAGGTCTTAAAATATCCGAATGTGATGTCCATGACACCGTTGTTTTCGCCGCCATAGGGGTCTCGGACACGAACCGTGCGCTGGCCGTCTTTCAGCTCCCCTTCGCCAAGGACAAGGAACACATGGCCCTCGTTCATCTGGCTCAGTTCTGCCGGGAACTTCACCGCATCCTCTCCAGAATTATAGAGGAAGGAATTCCCATGTCTGCAGGATGAAGCCGTAACAATTTTTCCTTCCTCAGCGTATGCAAGGATCTTCCCGATGGCCTTGTCGCCCTGCTCTTCGAGCAGCACTTTACAATTCCCCTCCCCATCATAAAGGTCCCGATTGCCCTTGTCCCTGGTGCATAGACTCATCCCGTTCCTTCCGAACAAAAGCATGGATGCAAGGCCCGATGAACCTTCACTCAGGCCATCACGTTCCAGCCCCCTGTCCCCAACCGTTTGCAGCGGATCCGACCAGTCTTCCACATCATGCCGGTACATCGCGCCGCGCATCCCTTCCATGATTGGTCCAAGCATCACACGCGCCGCCTTTTCCACAAGCTGTACCCAGAGCGCACGCACACTGACCGCATGGAAGGACGTTTTGTCTACAACGATCACGCGCATATTCCCCTGCGGATCAAAGAGGCGGACTTCCGCTTTCTTGTCATCCCCTTGGACATCCCGGATCAGGGTATTTCGGATATAATCCGGATTTTTCACAACCAATCCTGCCAGGGCTGAGAGCAGGTAACAATCTGTCGTGCCTGACTGTATGACATCAGAAAGCGAAATCTGGTCATTCGGACCAAACAGCTTCCGTTTCTCTTCATCCAGATCATGCAAGCCTTCTTTGAAAAGACGGTCTGCCGCATAGATCTTGTTTCCCGGCTCCTTCACCTCCACCCTGCGTTCTTTCATAACCTTCCCGCCGGTCTGCTGGATCTCCTGCTTTGCAGCCTCATATGACTCTGTGACACGCTGTTCGGAAGCTTCAACGCCATCATCAATGGCTTTATCGAACGCTTCCTCCTCCGTCAACTCAACCTGCTGCACAAGGGCTTCATTCGGATGCGCTTCTATTTCCTGCTGGAGCAGTGCAAGCTTCTGATGGTACTCATCCAGATAAAACTGCTTGAGTTCCGGCTGCTTCATCTGTTCCTGCGCAACCGGCTCCAGGACTTTTCCAGACGATCCTCCCACCTGCGGGTCAATGCCGTACTTGTCGGATATCTGGTTTGTGATATACATGCACAAAGGAGCCACAATATTTGAAAGCGCATTCAACACCGGATGGTCCTGCAGAAACTGCCTGGCATAGGGACTGATCGAACAGAGATTGGAGATGGACAGTGCCTTGCGCAGAAAGTCTGCAAACTTCTGCGGCCGCCGTTTCATCAGCTTCTCCGCCCAGCCATTGTTGACTTCTTCGATGGTCGGCAGCGGGATCTCGAAAGGAAGGACATGGGGCAGCTCTTCTGCCACCATCGCCTCGATCGTCACCGTATCATTTTTTTCAATAGCCAAAACCCACTTCATGTTCCATTCGTGGTTCTTCGCATCCTCACTCGTGGCGGGCAGCCAGTTTTCGTCAAACTTGACCGTACGCAGGATCGGACTATACGCGCGGGAGAGGGACGGCGTTTCATTGATGCTTGCAAAGACACTGGCATTCTTGTTTGCTTTCACCCGGTTGATAGAAGCAATATAGGCCGGGTGGTTGAATATCTCGTTGCACTGAAACATATTCACAAACATCCGGTAACCCTCTTCAGTAAGGTTTGGATTCTTCTGCTTCGACGCCTCGAACGTCGGAACCTGTCGGGCCTTCAGGGTGGCCTCATCAATTCCCGCTTTTTCCTGTTTCCGATGCTCCCTTGCTTCAGCGATCTGGTTGTACGCGTTCTCGTATTCCTCCATCAGCTCGCCTTTTCGTTCTGCTGAAAGCCTTCCATGCTGCGCGTTTTCGATGGGCATGTAATTGCCAAACTGATCCTTTTTGATCATATGTTCGGTGGCTATGGTCTCATCGAAGAGCGTCTGGAACGCCTTAAGCGCCGCAAGCTTCTGCTTCAGTGCCACATTGCTTCGCAGATAAATATCCGCCTCCTCCACCTTTTCGCGGAAACGGCTCTCGGACTGCGCAAAGTGGATCATCTCATAGAGCCGCGCGGGCGAATTCTTCAGATAATACAACACACCATTCCTCTGAAGTTCCTCAGGCGTTGGGATATTCATCTTTTCTATATAGTCATACTTCTCCCAGATCATCTCTTTCTGCGCCTGTTTGACTCCATCCTCCGTCTGCGGCATAAGGAGCAGCCAGCGTTTGTTCCACTCATCCTTTTTCTTTTCCGCTTCGTTGATGGGAAGCCCGTTTTTATCCCGCAGGACGGGATAGGTCAGATGCGCGATAAACTGATCCCGGTCCGCATTCCCAGCGGTGTTGTATTTCCGAAACGCGGCCACATAACTGGTCTGGTATTCATTACGGTTTGATTCTGCCGAAAGCGTCTCCAGCGGAAGAAAGATGCTGACATCGTCCTTCGTGAACCCTGGGTTTTTCTCGCGGCATTCCGCAAGCTTGTCATCCACAACCGCCTTTTTCCGGAACTCATGTGAATCGGCCCAGACCTTCCCGGAAGCCGGAATCTTCGATTGCAAATCCTTTACCGCAGCCACAATCTCTTTATTCAAGTTCCGTTCAATTTTTGCAAAAGCCCGCGCATTTTCGTTTGTTTTCAGACCTTCGATCTGGTTTTTCAGAACCATCAGGCAGGAAAGCTTTCCTTTTCCGATGCGGTACGCCTCGTTTTCCTTGCTCGTCCCCTTTGCCTTCGCCGCCTTTTCCATTGCCTTCATCCGAAGCTGCATGATCTGCTCCCGGTGGCGGTATACCTCAACCGGCGTCATCTGGCTTTCGTCAACCGTTTCCAGGCGTGCTGCAGCCTCAAAGGCATCTGCGGCCTCTCCCGCCCTCTTTTTACGTTTCCGCGCAGAGCGGTGCGCATGCGCGGTAGCAAATTCCGCAACACGGCCGTCCTCATCCGCCTGCATCTTCCGGTAGCGATCCACCTTCGCATCCATGTAATCCTTGTCCTTGAAGTAATACTGCGTCTGCTCGGCAAAGCTGGTCTCCATCAGACGGATATCGAACTTCTCCTTGATGTCCTGCATATCCATCGGAATTTCAGGGCCCGCCACTTCCGCATTCCCATGTGGAAGCTGGACCACTTTTTCAGCAGCAATGAACTGATTTTTCTGCTGCTGCTTCTCTTTTTTCAGGTACTCCTCAAATTTTCCCATAAAATCCTCACTTTTCCATTACTCGTACTGATACGCGTACTTGTTCCGTATGCCCACACGCATGCTGCCGGTTCAAAGTCCCCAGATCTCCAGTGCTGCCCGGATCCGCTCCTGCTCTTCCAGCACTTTCTGCCGCCGCTCCATCGCCTGAGGAGGGGCGGGAAGCTTCGCCAGGATCCCCGCCTGCACCTTTTTTTGAAACAGAAGATAATCTTTCAGTACCGGATCCTTTTTCTCCAGCAGAATCCGTCCATACTCCCGTTCCACATCCAAAAGCGGTGCCCCGCCTGCCTGCTCCCGGTAATGAAAGGCAGCCAGAATAATAAAATAATATTTCCCGTCTTCAAAAACAGCCCGCTCATCCAGAAAATCAAATTTATGTTCAAAAAGCCAGCTTCGAACCGCTCCAAGCTCCGTCTGGGGCTGCAGGATACAAAGACGGGCCTGTTCGAACACCTCCCTGCCCTGTTCCAGGATGCCCTGCAGGACGCCGCCGCCCAGCCCGGAAACAAGGATCACATCCGCT
>CADBTO010000301.1 GCA_902797565.1 uncultured Lachnospiraceae bacterium | reverse complement strand
TTCAGCTTCCGTAAATTCCAGGACTTCTCCGGATCCCAGCATGAAAGTCGTGCCCATCACCGTGTCTCCGGCAGCTTCCAGCAATTCCCCGCCCCAGTTGATCCAGTTCACCGTTTTTTCCGCAAAGCTCTGCCACTCCTCTGTCACCTCGTCTACGCCAGCAAGGGTAACGAGAAAGTCGAGGAAGCCGGTCACTGCGCACAGCGAATAGGCAGGCACCCCATAGAATGGCGTATCCGACCAGGCTTCCCAGTATTTTCCAGCCGTAACCACGATATCATCAAGGGATGTCACATAGCCAGCCCTGGTACCTACCTTCTCACCCGCTTCCTTCGTAATATCCCAGGTACTCTCTTTCTCGATCTCCGGCAGTTCCTCTGTATCCTGCCGAATGGTTCCCCCTTGCTCATAATCCGGATTTACCTGCCCCGCCTGATCCTGAAGCAGATCAATCAAATCCTTCGTCAGTCCCGTGATATCCCGGAATTCCATCATCATCCGCTGCCGCAAATTGCTGTCCGGTACCAGATCCGGCGGCATATCCTCGTGCAGCCCGGCATTGCGATAAAGCATGCGAAGCATCGCACCTTTGCGCGCCATCGCCTTGATAATCCGCGTCCTGCGCTCTTCTGCCGTCCGCTGCTGCCCGCCCTGCTGCACATCCTGCTTGTCCGCTTCGACTTCATCCTTTGACTCTTTAATCATAAGATTCAGCCGCGCAAACGTTTCAATCTGCTGCTTATGGCTCATCGTAATCCGGACTGCCTGCGAAAGCGCATGCCATTTGATTTTCTCGTTTTCAAAGATCGCCGCATCCGGAACATAACCACTCAGCGCTGTAAAGAAATCGATTGGCATTGAACGCTCCTGCCTGTTGAATTCCACAAGATAGAGCGCCATCAGCTGCTGCTCCGGCGGGCTTTGCAGGAAACGGTGGACAAATGCAGCTTTCGGGCTTGAAACGTCGCAGCAATGGCAGAGCAGGGAGACCTGCACCGTCCGGAGCGCTGTCTTTTGTACCCCCGAAAGCCTGATTCCATCCAGGGTTTCGCCGCGCTGATCCAGCTTTTCTTTTCCGGAATGGATGGACGTTGAAACCAGCCCTTCCCGGTTCTGCTGTTCCTGGTGGCCCTGTCCTGCCTGCAGCAATGCCCATTCATCCTTGTACGCGTCATAATCCTTCAGCAGCTTTTCCACATCCGAAGAAGGATGGTTTCCTTTGCGCTCGCGGAATGCCTGGATATCCTCGTCAAAAACGGCAAACATCTGGAAAAGCCGCTCTTTTTTCTCCGCTTCCGAATACACAGAATCAGACGAATCCAGATGCGCCCGAAGTTTTTTGTAACCGGCTGCCATCTCCGAAAGCTGCGCTTTGGCCTCCCGCGTATCGCGTATTTCCTCATAACCTGCCGACCGCAGATACCACGCCTCCCGCGCCTTCACGCTTTTTTCATCCGAAAGCCCCAGCTGCTTGAGACGAATCAGATTCTGGTAATAGCTGATCAGCTCGTCTTTACGCTGTGCTGCATCCACCTCATAGAGTGCCGCCAGCCTCTTCCGAAGTTCCATATAAGGCAGATCCAGCATCTCTTTCCGGGGAAGCAGAGTATCATAGCGATTCTTCATCAGCTCTTCCTGAAGCTGGTAATATGCCTGGATATCGCGCAGCGTCTGCAAGCGCGCATCTGCCTTCCGAAGTTTCTGCAGGTCTTCTTCCGTCGGGTTTTCTACTGCCCGGAGCGCTTCAACCTCCTTTTCGTAATTTGGCAAAGAAACAACGGTCGAATGGATCTCTGCAAAACGATTCAGAAGCCTTTCCTCACCGGTTTCCCCATGCCGCTTGTCCATAAGGCCTGCCAGATCCAGCTCTGCCAGCTTGCAGGGCGGGTGTTGATCCCAAAGCTCCCATACAAGTTCGTTGGCAACCTCCCTTTTCTGCTCCAGCGCTTTCCGGTTCTGGTGCTTCCTCCGTGACGCCGCGATCCGTTTGGAATGCTTCGCCGGCAAAGACGGCATACTGACCCCCATTGCGTCATGCGCATCCTGGATCTCCTGATCCGTTGGCGGGTTCATCCCGTCATGAACCGGCAGCCCCTGCGCCTTTTTCATAACCGGGGAAAGCACCTTGCCCTGAGAGATATCTTCCATATATTCCAGCTTCTGCTTTCCCAAATTCAGGTTTTGCGCATTGGAAGACAGCTTCATCTGCATCTTCTGTCCGATATCCTGTCTCTGCTCCTGTAGAAAGGGGTAGTTTGGCATATGCTCACCCCCTTACCGAATCTGGATCGTGCGGAACATTTCTTCCACCGACATCTGCCCAAGCGCGACCAGTGCAAGGGAACTGGCAAAGCGCTCTGCCACCACAAGGCCCATATCCAGCGCAAGCTCCATCTGCTTCCCAAGCTGCGTATCATCTGACGATGCAGTCATCGGCAGCGTATAGCGGTATACCAGGTTTTTGTCCGCATTTCCAATCGCAAAGCATCCGCCCGGCAGGATGTAGTTGACCCGTGCCACGGCCGCAGCAAGCTCGTCCACATGTTCCGCCGGAAGATCGTCTGCAAGCGTCAGTACAAGTGAGAAATACAGCTCCTCATCTGC
>CADBTO010000300.1 GCA_902797565.1 uncultured Lachnospiraceae bacterium | reverse complement strand
GGATCTTCCCGCCCATCAGGTCCACAAGCTGCTTGACAATGGACAGGCCCAGTCCGGTTCCTTCGATATGCGCGGTTTCTTTTTCATCCACCCGTCTGAACGCCGTGAACAGATGTGGGATATTCTCTTTCCGGATGCCAATCCCCGTATCGGAAATGGAATAGATCACAAAGACCTTGCCGCCGCCCTCCCTGCGGATGCTGATCGAGAGCGTGACATCCCCCTCATTGGTATATTTGATCGCGTTGTTCAGGACATTGACAAGAATCTGTTTGATGCGCACCTCATCCCCAAACATCGCCGAAGGCATCGCCGGATCCACATTGATATGGAGCTGCAGCCCCTTTTCCCTGGCACGCACCCACATCATAGCCACAATATCCGACAGAAGTGCCCCAACGTCATATTCCGCCATGACAATCTTCATCTTGCCCGATTCCAGCTTGGACATATCCAGGATATCGTTGATCAGTGCCAGCAGCATCTTGCTCGCCGATTCGACATTGCGGGCATCCTCTGCCACGTCATCGGAAATCTCCTCCCGCAGGATCATCTCGTTCAGGCCGATGATCGTATTGATCGGCGTCCGGATCTCATGGCTCATACTGGAAAAGAAGCGGCTCTGGGACTCCACAAGTTCCTGGATCTCACGTTTCTGGTTCAGCGTGATCTGCGTTTCCATATGGTAGACATCATTCACAAACATAAAAATCAGGCTGACCAGCACGCTGACAATGACCACGGATGTAAACGAATCACAAAACGCCATTCGGGCAGAGTGGCGGATCATATACTGCGGGAACTGGTATGCAACAACATAACATGCGGCGGTCACGACCAGTTCCATGACCAGGAAGATCATGCGCCAGACGCCCTGGGCAATCGCCCAGATCAGGATCGTACAGAACACGAACCATACCGGCGCACCGCCATAAATCCCGCCGCTGGACAGGAACGAGATCGGACAGACATCAAACACAATCAGGAAGCATACCACGATCGACGCAATCCGGTATTTGCCAAATTTCACCGCAAGAAAACTGATGACGGCAAAGGCTGCTGCGCCAGACAGCAGCATGATGAGATTGGGCAGGCTTTCCCCAATCAGCACGCCAACGGTAAATGCCAGTAACTGAGCAAAAATCCCCGTGATGGAGAACAAAAGGAAAAGCCGCTCCTGCATCGTATGTTCCTGATCCA
This sequence comes from uncultured Lachnospiraceae bacterium, assembly GCA_902797565.1. Lineage (GTDB taxonomy): Bacteria > Bacillota > Clostridia > Lachnospirales > Lachnospiraceae > Weimeria. The sequence continues at coordinate 974 of CADBTO010000300.1, read as the reverse complement.
ACAGGCGTTTGAGGGTTTCTTTCGGAGAGATCATTTGCTTTCCTCCTGCTCAAAACTATGCTCCCATTCTGCCAGCTGTTGTTTTGCCCCGTCCATATCATAATCAGACAGCCTCTCGCCCACTTTGTAAAGGGCATCGCTTAGCGGCATGCCGCGATAGGAATATCCGGCCAGTTCCTCCAGCACCTCTCCCGCACGATCCGCCTCGAAGGTTTCGATACATCCGGAAAGTTCCCCGATCTTCCGGGAAAGTTCCTCCGGCGCAATCTCAAACAGTTCTTTCTTCTCCGCATCCGGAACCTGGGGATCCCCTTCGATCTCCTGGATGAGCCGGTTCGAAAGGTTCTCATACTGCTGCATCAGATCCTTTTCCCGCTCATTGATCAGTGCTTCATCCTCGTCTTTTGCTGCAAACTCCATTTGCCGCGCCAGCTCGGACAGCTCATTGGCGCCGATCATCTTTGCCGTACTCTTCAGGGCATGGACATAGACTTCGTAATTCTTCCAATCCTTGGAAACAAAGGCGCGGCTGATCGCCCGCATCTTTTCATCCGAATCCTGGGAAAACTTCATCATCAGCTGGATATAGAAATCTCTGTCATCCCTGCAATATCCCAACCCCTGTTTCACGTCAATCTCAATCCCTTCTAATGCCGCAAACAGCCCGTCCTGTCCCGCTTCTGCTCCGGAGGATGCCTGGGAAAACTCCACAGTCTCCGCCGGACGGTCATAGGAAAACGCGGATTTCGGCAGCACACGCTTCAGCACCCGTTCCAGTTCCGCTGTCTCAATCGGTTTGGATACGAACCCGTCGAAGCCTTCGGACAGGAACATATCCTTCGCGCTGCTGACTGCATTCGCCGTCAATGCAATGATACAGAGTTCCTCCCCGGATTCCTTTTTCATGAAACGGATCCGCTTCATTGCCTCCACCCCATCCATCTGGGGCATCATATGATCCATGAATATAATGT
>CADBTO010000299.1 GCA_902797565.1 uncultured Lachnospiraceae bacterium | reverse complement strand
CTTCCATTTTTGCTGATCTATGATATGATTCTGGAGAAAACGGGATGCTCCCTGGTTTATGCGCCGGATTGTTCCCTGCATGAGGGGCTTGCCTATGACTATGCGTTCAAAAACCATCTGCTGAAACCCATCCATGATTTTGAAGAGGATGTGCTCTCTGCGGCATGGGCCATTGCGAACCGTTATGGCAGTTACAAGCCGCATCTTCGGATGATGGACAAGGTGTGCCAGGAGATCTTTGATGCAACAAAACCGTATCACGGCCTTTCAGAGCGGGAGCGGGTCATGATGCGCTGCTGTGCGATTCTGCACGACTGCGGCAAATACATCTCGCTGTCCCAGGCGGGGAAAAGTTCGTATTCCATCATTATGGCGACTGAGATCCTGGGGCTTTCCCACGAAGAACGGCGTATGGTGGCACTTGTTGCAGAACATAACCATACGCGGAACGTGTCCTATGAGTTGATGGAAGATGAAATGGATATCGAGGAATACTTCGTATTTACAAAGCTGCTTGCAATTCTGCGAATTTCCAATGCCCTGGATCGGAGCCATAAGCAGAAGATGAAGAACCGGAGCATTTCCGTCCAGGATGGGAAGTTGTTTATCTCCACCTCGTCCCAGGGGTCGATTACACTGGAAAAAGGGTACTTTGAAGAAAAGGCGGATTTTTTCCAGGAAGTCTTCGCGATCCGGCCGGTGCTGCGGGAAAAGCGGGATTAGGATTTTTTAATAGGAGATTTTACAGATGAAAGGCAAGAATCAAAAAACAGAGGCAGCGATTGATTTTAATGACCCACAGTATTATGAAAATAGAGAACTATCCTGGTTGAAATTCAACGAACGGATTTTGAATGAGGCAAAAGATGCAAAACTGCCTTTATTAGAACGGCTGAAATTTTTGGGGATCACGGCATCGAATATGGATGAATTTTTCATGGTGCGGGTTGCATCCCTGATTGACCTGATTTCCGCGGAGTATAAGAAGCCGGATCTGTGTGGCATGACACCGAAGATGCAGCTGGAAGCAGTACGGAAAGTTACGAAAGCATTTTCTGCCGCACAATATGACACCTATAACCATGCGCTTGTCCCGTTGCTGGAAAAGGACGGCATCTGCCTGGTCAGTGAATTTGAAAAGCTTTCGGAGAAACAGGCGGCGTATGTGGATGCATACTTTTCGGATACGGTATACCCGGTGCTTACGCCGATGGCCGTGGATGCTTCCCGTCCGTTCCCGTTAATCCAGAATAAGACGTTGAATATCGCAGCGCTTCTGACCCGAAAGGGGAAGGGCAGCAAGCTGATCCGGGACGCGAAGCTGGAAAAGGGGGAGACGGAGTTTGCAACGGTGGCGGTGCCCTCCGTGCTGCCGCGGTTTCTGGAGATCCCTTCGGAGAAAGGGTTTACGAAGACCTTTATCTTCCTGGAGCAGATTATCGAAAAGAATATCGACAAGCTGTTTTTGAACTATAAGGTGGAATGTGCGTATCCTTACCGGGTTATGCGTAATGCGGACTTCGAACTGGATGAGGAGGATACGGCGGATCTGCTGAAGGAACTGCAGAAGCAGCTGAAGCAGCGGCAGTGGGGAGAAGTCATCCGGCTGGAGGTGGAGGAGAAGATCGACAAACGGCTGCTTGCCATCCTGGCTGAGAATTTCGAGGTGTCCGCGGACGCGATCTATTCGATCAGGGGGCCGATTGACCTGACGGCGCTGGGGAAGCTCTACGGGATGGAAGGGAAGGACGAATTACGCGAGGAGCCGTTTTATCCACAGCCTGTTCCAAGGGTTTCGGATTGTGAAAACATCTTTGAAGAAATCAAGAAAGGGGACGTGTTCCTGCACCATCCGTATGACAGTTTTGAACCGGTGGTCAATTTCATCAAGCAGGCGGCAGTGGATGAAAACGTGCTTGCGATCAAGCAGACATTATATCGGGTCAGCGGCAATTCCCCGATCATTGCGGCGCTCGAACGTGCGTCCAATAATGGCAAGCAGGTTACGGTACTCGTGGAGCTGAAGGCACGGTTTGATGAGGAGAACAACATTGTCTGGGCGAAGAAGCTGGAAAAAGCGGGCTGCCACGTGATCTATGGGCTGGTAGGACTCAAAACCCACAGCAAGATCGCCCTTGTGGTCCGGAGGGAGGAAGATGGCATCCGGCGTTATGTCCATCTGGGTACCGGGAATTATAATGATACGACTGCGAAATTATATACAGACTGCGGTATATTCACTTGTTCAGAAACGATTGGTGCGGATGCCACAGCGGTATTCAATATGCTTTCCGGTTATTCGGAGCCTGCAGTCTGGAATCGGCTGCTGGTTTCCCCGTTATGGCTTCGGAAAGGCTTCTACCAGCTGATTGACCGTGAGATCGAGCATGCAAAAGCAGGGAATGAGGCAAGGATCGTGGCGAAGATGAATTCCCTGAATGACCAGAAGATGATTGCGAAACTGTATGAAGCTTCTGCGGCAGGCGTACAGATCACGCTGATCATCCGGGGAATCTGTTGCCTGAAGACCGGTATTCCGGGTGTCAGCGAGAACATCCGGGTGCGCTCGATTGTAGGGACCTTCCTGGAGCATTCCCGGATCTTCTGTTTCTATAATGATGGAGAGGAAGAACTTTTCATGGGTTCTGCTGACTGGATGTCCCGAAACCTTGACCGTCGTGTGGAGATCGTCTTTCCGGTAGAAGATCCGCAGCTCAAGGAAGCGGCAAAGCATATTCTGGATGTGCAGCTGGCAGATAATGTCAAGGCGTATGAACTGCAGCCGGATGGAAGCTATGTGCGTCCGGGCAGGCAGGGGAAGCCTGCCGTCGCCTCCCAGAAACAGTTTTGCGGGGAGGCATTGCAGCGGCGGAAAGAGAAGCGGGGAGGCGGGCCGATTCGCCGATTTATCCCGGTGCTTGGGGAGGGGCAGGCAGAAAAACGATGATTTTATTTTGTGATTTAGATGATACGCTGCTGTGTACGGATAAAAGCGTTTCAGAGGGGAATCGGCGTGCAATCCATGCGCTTCTGGATGCGGGGCACCAGTTTGCAATCCTTTCCGGACGCTCGATTGACGGAGGGAAGATGATCGCACGTCCGCTGGGGCTGGATCGGCAGGGATGTTATTTGCTGTCCTATCATGGAAATACAATTCTGGATCTGCATCGTAATGAACTGTTGTACAAGCACGCGATGGACACGGATGCGGCAATCGAAATCCTGACAGAATGCAGGAAACAGGGCATTTATGCCCAGACCTATACGGAAGGCTATACCCTGGTGCCGCAGTATGATGATACGGCAAGGGAGATCATTGGTGTGACCGGGGAAGCATACCAGGTCGTGGAGGATTTTGAAACCCTGCGGGGGAAAAATCTGTTCAAGGTACTTGCGATCGACTATCATGACCATGAGCGGCTGAAGGCGTTCCGGAGATTTTTTCTTCCTATGGAAAAAGGCAGGGTCAGCTGTTTCTTTTCCTGTCCGGAATACCTGGAGTATTGTGACGGCGGGCATGACAAGGGGAGCGGGCTTCTTGCACTGGCAAAGCTTCTGGATGTGCCGGTGTCTGAAACGGTTGCGGTCGGAGATGAGCATAATGATATCTCGATGATCCGTGCGGCCGGCATTGGGGTCTGTATGAAAAACGGGCATGCGGACGCGAAAGCGGCAGCGGATTATATTACGGAACACGATAACAACCATGAGGGTGTGGCAGAAGTGATCCACAGATTTATTCTGGAGCCGGAACGTTTCGGCTAAAAAAATCTGTGTTTTTTGTAAAAAAAACTTGACTTTCAAGAAAATCTATGATAGTATATCGTCTGTTGAAAAAAAGCAGAGTATCCCTCTCACCTAAGCGCCTGTGATGGTTCATACGAATATGGATTCCAGAGATGTGCGACTTAGTGTTTATCATACAATCAATGGATG
>CADBTO010000298.1 GCA_902797565.1 uncultured Lachnospiraceae bacterium | reverse complement strand
CCAGAATTCCATAAGAAGAAAGCAGCTGGGATGTCCGGACAATCACCGTTTCCGAAGCCGTCCCTTCCAGCTGTGCAATGACACCCGCACGGCTCATCCCAAGCCCCACAATTCCGATCAGCAGCGCCACGCTCATTGAAATTACCACCCACACCGACGCGACACGGCGCGAAATCCGGACTTCTTCATCATCCCGGATTGCCATAAACCGCAGCAGGATATGCGGCATGCCAAAGTATCCAAGCCCCCACGCAAGTGTTGAAACAACCGTCAATGGACCGTACGGGGCAGATGAGCCGGACGAAGGGTCGTAGGTCGTCCCAAACCCCAGATATCCCGGCAATTCCCGGGCATGTGCAATCACGGCATCAATCCCGCCCGCCTGGAAGACCCCAAAGCACAGCACAATCACCAGCGCGATGGACATCACGATACTCTGCACGAAGTCCGTCGTGGAGGCCGCCAGGAAACCGCCCATCGTTGTATAAAACATAATGACGATCGCAGAAACAATCATCGCCGCATGATAATCAATGCCAAACAGGCTCTGGAAGAGCTTCCCGCAGGCAGCAAATCCGGATGCCGTATACGGCACGAAAAAGACAATAATCCAGATTGCCGCAATCAGGGTCAGGATCTGCTGCTTGTCCCCGTAACGGTTTGAAAAATATTCCGGCAGGGTAATCGCATGAACCTCTTCCGTATACCGGCGCAGCCTCCGTGCCACCAGAAGCCAGTTGAGATAAGTTCCAACCGCAAGGCCAATAATGGTCCAGCCAGCATCTGCCACCCCGGTCAGATATGCAACGCCCGGTATCCCCATCAGCAGATAGGAACTCATGTCCGATGCTTCCGCACTCATTGCCGTAACAAACGGCCCCAGAGACCTGCCCGCCAGATAGAAATCCGATGTTGTCTCTGTTTTCTCCGATAACTTGATCCCGACACCGATCATCCCAAACAGGTAGACCGCCATCGTTACAAGCATCGCTATGTCGCTGCCACTCATAATCAATTCTCCTTATTTAGGAACTCCTTTGTGCGCGCCCCAACTTCTCAGCACCGCGCTCAGAATCCATTTCACTTCTAAGTTTTAACCAAATCCTTCGTCTTTTCCAGCCAAAGCCTCTTACAGCTCCCTGGAACGCTGGATGCTGGCGCGTACCGCGTCCATAATCGTCCCGCGCAGCCCCTCCTGCTCCAGGATATACACACCCGCAATCGTTGTTCCGCCGGGAGATGTCACCGCATCCTTCAGTGCCCCGGGATGCTCCCCGGTCTCAAGCACCATCTTCGCCGCCCCCAGCACCGCCTGCGAAACAAATACATAGGCCTGGTCACGCTTCATACCCTCTGCCACCGCCGCATCTGCCATCGCTTCAATCAGCATGTAGATGAACGCCGGTGAGGAACCGGACACGCCGGTCGCAATATCCATCTGGCTCTCCGGAATGATTTCTGCTCTGCCAAAACTCCGGAACAACGAAAGAACTTTCTCCTTGTCCGCCTCATCAATATTGGCATTCAAAGACAGGGCACACATTCCTTCGGAAACCTTCGCCGGTGTATTCGGCATAATCCGCACCACCTTCAGCTTCCCCACCACAGCCACGGAGATCAGCGAGGCCTCAATCGACTCGATCGTCCTGCCTGCCGCGCAGCAAATCACGATCTGCTCCGGTGAAAGCACTTCCCGCACCCCCGGCAGCACATCGTCGAGCTGATGAGGCTTGACCGCCAGAAGAATCATCTCCGCATCCTTCGCGCTTTCCTCCACACTGTCCGTCACCGCCACGCCATATTCTTCAGAAATCCGCCGCTGTCCCTCCGGGCTTTTCTCGCAGACAATCACTTCCTCTTTCTGGCAGAATCCCCCTCGCAATGCCCCGCCCAGCATCGCAGACCCCATATTGCCAGCACCAACCAGAGCAAGCTTGTATTTTTTTGCCATAATAAAAAATCTCCTTTCAACTTTTTGTTATATCTTGTTTATATTCCAAATACAGAATCTTCATTTTATCTTGAATTCAAGCTTATTTTTTATTTTCTTTCTTTATTTTTCAGCCAGCTCATCCATTCTTTTATTTTCTTTTCATATCCATTATCTCCCAGATTAAAGAATTTATGCCCCACCAGGGAATCCGGCAGGTACTGCTGTTCGACATAATGTTTCGGGAAGTCGTGGGCATACAGATAGCCCAGCCCACGGCCCAGTTTCGCAGCCCCTCCGTAATGGCTGTCCTGCAAATGGGGCGGAACCGCCCCCTGCCGGGACTTCCCGACCAGCCCAAGTGCCTCTTCCACAGCCAGGTAAGAGGCATTGCTCTTCGGTGCCGTCGCGACATAGACCGCCGCCTCCGAAAGGATAATCCGGCTCTCCGGAAGCCCAATCCGTTCCACTGCCTGCGCCGCAGACGTCGCCACCACAAGCGCCATCGGATCCGCCATCCCCACATCCTCTGCCGCACAGATCACAATCCGGCGTGCAATAAACTTGATATCCTCACCCGCATACAGCATCCTTGCCAGATAATACACTGCAGCGTCCGGATCCGACCCCCGCATGCTCTTGATAAACGCGGAAATCGTATCATAATGGTTGTCTCCATCCTTGTCATAACGCAGCACCCGCCTCTGGATGCACTCCCCTGCCACTTCCAGCGTAATGTGGATCTTCCCGTCCGAAGACGGCTCCGTGGTCAGGACGGCAAGCTCCAGCGCATTCAGGGCACGCCGCGCGTCCCCATCTGCCATATCCGCCAGAAATTCCAGCGCATCCTCTTCCATGACCGCCGCATAAGCCCCCACGCCCCGCTCCTGGTCTGAAACCGCCCGCTGCAGGATCTTGCGGACATCCTCTTTCTCCAGCGGACGCAGTTCAAAAATGACGGATCGGGAAATCAGCGCACCATTGACTTCAAAATACGGATTCTCCGTCGTGGCCCCCACCAGGATCACCGTGCCATTCTCTACAAACGGCAGAAGATAATCCTGCTGCCCTTTATTAAAGCGATGGATCTCGTCAACAAACAGGATCGTCCGTTTCCCATACATCCCCAGTGTCTCCTTCGCCTCAGAGACCACAGCTTCCATATCCTTTTTCCCCGCAGACGTGGCATTGATCTGCCGGAACTCGGAACGGGTGCTTCCCGCAATGACTTTCGCCAGCGTCGTCTTCCCGGTCCCCGGCGGTCCATAGAAAATCACGGAACTGAGCTTGTCCGCCTTAATCGCCCGATACAGCATTTTCCCCGGTCCGATGATGTGCGCCTGCCCCACGACCTCTTCCAGTACGCGGGGGCGCATCCTCGAAGCCAGCGGCGCATCTGTATCCTCGTTTTTCTTTTCTCTCATATATTCAAATAAATCCATCCGCCCACTTCCTCATAGCCCCAAAAAAACAACCCGTCTATCATACACAAAAACCATCTATTTTGCAAGCAAAAAGGGGCCGTTCCGGCATTTTTCCGAAACAGCCCCTGATCATATAGCGATTAAAATTTTATTCTGGATTTCTTTTCTCGTCCTGCGGTTTAACAGTCGCTGCAAGCGCACCATCCACCACATCGATACAAATCACATCCCCCATCGAGACCTTCCCTTCCAGAATAACCCGTGCAGAGAGGGTTTCCACATATTTCTGCAAAAAGCGCTTGAGCGGCCGCGCGCCATATACCGGATCATACCCGTGCTCTACAACATACCGCTTCGCATCCTCGGAAAGTTCCACCACGATATCCCGATCCGCAATCCGCTCATTCAGCTCGCCAAGCAGCAGTTCCACGATGCCCGCGATGCTCTCCCTGGACAACGGTGAGAACATGATCGTTTCATCCAGCCGGTTCAAAAACTCCGGCCGGAAGCTGCCCCGGAGAATCTGCATCACGGTATCACGCGCTTCCTCAGAAATATTCCCCTGCTCGTCAATCCCTTCCAGCAACGCTTCCGCGCCCAGGTTGGAAGTCAAAATCAGGATTGTATTTTTTAAGTCTACCGTTCTGCCCTGGGAATCCGTAATCCGCCCGTCATCCAAAACCTGCAGCAGGATATTGAAGACATCCGGATGTGCTTTCTCCACCTCGTCGAACAGTACCACCGAATACGGGTGCCGCCGCACCGCCTCCGTCAGCTGCCCGCCTTCATCATATCCCACATATCCGGGAGGCGCCCCAATGAGACGGGACACAGAGAACTTCTCCATATACTCCGTCATATCAATCCGGACCATATTGCTTTCATCGTCAAAGAGCGCCGCCGCCAGTGCTTTCGCCAGCTCCGTCTTCCCGACACCGGTCGGTCCCAAGAACAGGAACGATCCAATCGGTTTCCCCGGATCCTTGATCCCGGCGCGCGAACGGATGATTGCTTCGCAGACCTTCTCCACCGCCTCATCCTGACCCACTACCCGCTGACGCAGCTGCCCATCCAGCTGCAGGGTCTTGTTCCGCTCCGTTTCGTTCAGCTTGGAAACCGGAATCCCCGTCCATCTGGACACAATCTGCGCAATCTCCTCATCCGACACACTCTCATGCACCAGCGACACTTCCTTTTTCCGCAGGATCTCCTCCTGCGCCGCAAGTTCCTTCTGGAGCTGCGGAAGTGTCCCGTATTGCAGTTCTGCTGCCTTATTCAGGTCATAATTCTGCTGTGCCGTCTGGATTTCATTCCGGACTTCCTCCAGCTTCTCCCGCAGCTGCGTCACTTTGGACACCGCCTGCTTCTCATTCTCCCACTGCGCCTTCTTATTCGAAAGTTCATCCCGCAATTCCGAAAGTTCCTTGGAAAGGGCCGCCAGCCGGTCCTGGCTGAGGTTGTCCGTTTCTTTTTTCAGTGCCGTTTCTTCGATCTCCAGCTGCATGACCTTGCGGTTCAGCTCGTCCACTTCCGCAGGCATGGAATCCAGTTCTGTCTTGATCGACGCGCAGGCTTCATCCACAAGGTCGATTGCCTTGTCCGGCAGGAAGCGGTCTGAAATATATCGATCTGAAAGCGTCGCCGCCGCTACAAGCGCGGAATCATTGATCTTGACCCCGTGATATACCTCATAACGCTCCTTGATCCCGCGCAGAATCGATATCGTGTCCTCCACCGTCGGCTCATCCACCATAACCGGCTGGAACCGCCGTTCCAATGCAGAATCTTTTTCGATATACTGGCGGTACTCATCCAGTGTGGTTGCACCAATACAGTGGAGTTCTCCGCGTGCCAGCATCGGCTTCAGCATATTGCCGGCATCCATCGCCCCATCGGACTTTCCAGCGCCTACAATCGTATGCAGTTCATCAATAAACAGGATCACCTGCCCGTCGCTCTTTCGGATCTCCTCCAGAACTGCTTTAAGCCTTTCTTCAAACTCGCCTCTATATTTGGCTCCAGCTACGAGAGCAGACATATCTAACGCAAACAGTTTTTTGTCCTTCAGCGTTTCCGGAACATCTCCACGGACAATCCGCTGTGCCAGCCCCTCTACCGCCGCTGTTTTTCCAACGCCCGGCTCCCCGATCAGGACGGGATTGTTCTTGGTCTTTCTTGATAAAATCCGAATTACATTTCGTATCTCAGAGTCCCTTCCTATAACAGGGTCTAATTTTTGTTCTCGTGCGCGTTCTACCATATCATAGCCATACTTCTCTAGTGTATCATAGGTGTCCTCTGGATTATCGGACGTCACCCGCACATTTCCGCGCACCGTGGACAGCGCCGCCAGGAAACGCTCCCGCGTAATCCCGAATTCCGTGAATTTTCCCTTGATCGCACGGTTCGGCCGGGCAATCATAGACAGGAAGATGTGTTCCACCGAAACATACTCATCCCCCATCGTCTTCGCCTCATCCTCTGCATGGATCAGCACGTCATTCAGATTTTTCCCGACATATACCTGCCCGTCTCCCGAAACTTTGGGACGCGCCGCCACCATCTTTTCCGCATCCCCGGTGAAATACGGCAAATTGATCTCCATCCGCTCGATCAGCTTCGGAATCAGACCGTCTTCCTGCCGCAGCAGAGCCAGCAGCAAATGCTCCTGTTCAATTTCCTGGTTTCCATAATCATATGCCAGTTTCTGGCAGTCTTCCACTGCCCCCATGGATTTCTGGGTGAATTTCTTGATATTCATAAGCCACCTCCATCATCTTTTTCTGCAAGTCTACCACGTTTTGTTAGCACTGTCAATAGGTGAGTGCTAATTTTTCAAAAACTTTTTTCCGTCGTAATCGAACAGCTACTCGCCGCGCGGGGTGCGCCCGGCTCTGCCGGGCGCACCCCGTCGCATAAAAAAGGCAGGAAACCCGAAAGCCTCCTGCCCGCCATTCATCGTTTTTTTTCATAACCCGACCCGTTGCCTCAAAGACGCAGGCCAAAAGCTGTGCAAACAACATATGGGAAATATGTACCAGGTCATCCTGATTTACGCCAATATCTACGAATGTCCTAAAATCTGCGATATTCCGTACTGGCCCTTTCAGCACCAT
>CADBTO010000297.1 GCA_902797565.1 uncultured Lachnospiraceae bacterium | reverse complement strand
TGGTGGCATTCAATACGTAAGAACCGGACTTGCAGGTTCCGGAATACACACGGAAGAATGCAAGCTTCCCGACGAACGGGTCTGCCATAATCTTGAACGCAAGTGCCGCAAACGGCTCATCATCAGAAGATTTCCGGGTGACTTCGTTGCCGTCCGGATCTGTTCCCTTGATATCCGGGATATCCGTCGGTGCAGGCATGTATTCAATCACGGCATCAAGGAGTTTCTGCACGCCCTTGTTCTGATGCGCACTACCACAGCACACAGGTACACCCTTATTTTCAATGGTTGCCTTGCGCAGTGCCGCTTTCATCTCCTCAACCGAAGGTTCCTCGCCCTCCAGGTACTTCTCCATCAGATCGTCGTCGAAGTCGCAGATCTTCTCTACCAGCTCTGCATGGTAGACCTCCGCCTCCTCCTGCATATCCTCAGGGATATCCACGATGCTGATGTCCTCGCCCTTGGCATCATTATAAATATACGCCTTCATCTCAAAGAGGTCGATGATCCCTTTGAAATAATCTTCTTTCCCGATCGGCAGCTGGATGACAACGGCGTTCTTGCCCAGCTTCGTCCCGATCTCGGATACGGTATTGTAGAAATCCGCTCCCAGGATGTCCATTTTGTTTACAAATGCCATACGGGGAACGTTGTATGTATCAGCCTGCCTCCAGACGTTCTCGGACTGGGGTTCCACCCCGCCCTTCGCATCAAAGACGCCGACTGCCCCATCAAGCACACGCAGGGAACGCTCCACCTCGACGGTGAAGTCCACATGGCCAGGTGTGTCGATGATATTGATCCGGTTTTCCGGAGCGCCCGCCTTGGGTTTTCCATTTTCCTGCAATGTCCAGTGGCAGGTTGTTGCCGCGGATGTGATCGTGATACCACGTTCCTGCTCCTGGTCCATCCAGTCCATGGTTGCAGTCCCGTCGTGGGTCTCGCCGATCTTGTAATTCACACCGGTATAGTACAGGATGCGCTCTGTCAGAGTCGTTTTCCCGGCATCGATATGCGCCATGATACCGATGTTCCTGGTCTGGGCCAGGGGGTATTCTCGTTTGCCCAAAACACGGCCCTCCTAAAATCTGTAATGCGCGAATGCCTTGTTTGCCTCCGCCATCCTGTGCATTTCTTCCTTCCGCTTGACAGCAGCCCCGGTATTGTTCGCAGCATCCATAATCTCTGCTGCAAGACGATCCTTCATCCGCTTCTCGCTTCTCTTTCTGGAGAAGTTTGTCAGCCAGCGGAGGCCCAGAGCCTGCCTGCGGTCCGGACGCACCTCGATCGGTACCTGGTAGGTTGCCCCACCGATACGGCGAGCCTTCACTTCCAGCACAGGCATTACATTGTTCATTGCCTCCTCGAATACTTCAAGGGCAGGCTTTCCTGTCTTTGTTTCCACGCTCTCAAAGGCACCGTACACGATTTTCTGTGCGACACCCTTCTTTCCATCGAGCATGATATTGTTGACGAGCTTCGTCACGACCTTGCTGTTGTAGATCGGATCGGCCAGCACGTCACGCTTGATTGTATGTCCTTTACGTGGCACGTTTCTTCCCTCCTTAATCAAGCGGGGGCCTGCGCATCAGACGCCTGCGTTTCCCGCGCAGGATGTGCGCCGCATATGCGGCATCCTGCGTAGAAACTTCCCCGCAATTAACTCATCGGTACTCACATATGGTGTTCGTGCTATAGTATGCCAAGGCACTAATCTGCCCTGTGCAAAATATGGTCTATAGATGAAAATAAACACCAACGATGCGATACCCTGATGCAGTTCCAAATCGTATCAGTGTTTGTTGTCTCCGATAAACTTTGCAGATCCCGCTTCAGGATCCAAAAATTTATTTCTTGGGACGCTTTGCACCGTACTTGGAACGAGCCTGCTTCCTGTCAGCAACACCAGCGGTATCGAGGGTTCCACGAATGACATGGTAACGGGTACCCGGAAGGTCCTTCACACGTCCTCCACGAATCAGAACGACACTGTGCTCCTGCAGATTGTGTCCTTCACCAGGGATGTAGCTTGTAACCTCGATCCCGTTGGAAAGACGCACTCTGGCAATCTTGCGAAGTGCGGAATTCGGCTTCTTCGGCGTAGCAGTCTTGACTGCTGTGCAGACCCCACGCTTCTGCGGGGACGAAGAGCTTGTCGGGCGCTTCTTCAGGGAATTGAAACCACGAAGAAGTGCCGGTGCAGTGGACTTCTTTACGGAAGTCTCCCTGCCTTTCCGTACTAATTGGTTGAATGTTGGCATTTATTTCACCTCCTTATCTCGAATACTGTGCGTTTGGATTCGCACGCTTTTTTATTATAGACACGGATTTTCAAAAAGTCAAGCGAAAAATTGCCCAAAATCCGCTTTTTCTCACGCTTTGACGGGCGTTCCCCGCCAAAATTCGAGCCAGGGGGATGCAAAATCCCGTCGCATGAAAAGCGGGGCGCCCCGCTGCCAAACAGCCCGGGCGCCCCGTAAACATTCCGAAAATCAGTATTTCAAGTCAAAATTGTCGCTGAGTGACGGGATATCTGCCGTCGTCATGTTCGGATCCTCCACAAAGTCCTCGGAAAACACCTCCGTATCTGCCTTCTCCGGCGCCGCCGGCACTTCATCATCTTCGAATCCGTCAATATCCACAAACGCATCCGCCCCGACAGCGGCACCACCGCCCAAAACATCTGCGGCTGTTCCTGAAAGCAGGTTCTCCCCGCCCGGCATCCGCTCCGCCGCAGCTTCTGTCTCAAACAGGTCTTCGTCGCCATCTGCCGCTTCCGCACCCTGCAGATGTGCAGGGGCGTCATAGTGCCCCAAGGCTCCGTCCTGGAATTTTTCCGCCGACGGAACAAATCCTTCCGCAAAACCGGTTTCTTCCGAAAGCTCGCCTTCCTCCTGCTCGATCACAGCCACCTGCTCGATCAGTTTTTCGTCGTAATCCGTATTCAGATGGATACTGCCATATTGTTTCATACCTGTCCCGGCAGGAATCAGCTTCCCGATAATGACGTTTTCCTTCAGA
>CADBTO010000296.1 GCA_902797565.1 uncultured Lachnospiraceae bacterium | reverse complement strand
GGATGCGCAAAATCATACATCGGATAGATACACCACGCATCCCCGGTATTATGATGGGCAATATGTGCCACACGATAAATCACAGGATCGCGCATATTCATATTGGGAGATGCCATATCAATCCTTGCACGAAGCACCATCTCTCCGTCCTGGTATTTTCCGGCACGCATATCCTGGAAAATCTGCAGGTTCTCCTCCACGCTCCGGTTCCTGCCGGGATCATCCCTGCCCGGCTCTGTCAGCGTCCCCCGGTATTCCCGGATTTCCTCAGCCGAGAGTGAGGAACAATACGCCTTTCCTTTTTTTATAAGCAGCAGTGCTGTTTCATACATCTTCTCGAAATAATTCGAGGCATAAAACAGCTTCTCCCCCCAATCCGCTCCAAGCCACCGGATGTCCTCCAGGATGGACTGCGCAAAATGGCTGTCCTCCTTCGTGGGGTTCGTATCATCAAAACGCATATGGAACGTTCCGCCGTATTCCTGTGCCAGCCCGTAATTCAAGAGGATTGACTTGGCATGGCCGATATGCAGATAACCATTCGGCTCCGGCGGAAAGCGTGTCACCACATGATCATAAACCCCTTCCTTCAGATCCCGGTCAATCTCCATTTCAATAAAATTCCGGCTGGCCTTTCCCTCACCGGCAGCATCACCCGCCGCCTGGCCCTCCGCGTTCTCCCTGATCTCCTTTGTGTCCATCTCCTGCTTCCTTTCTCTCTATCAACTACTCCACATGCGCGTGGGAAAATAAATGGTCATTACAATATTCATAGTTTCCGTTGCATTTGGAACAGAAGCGGAACTCCAATTCCGGATTCGATACCTCCGTCCTGCCACAGATCGCGCATTTATGCCGCGCCCCCTGACGCCTGATCCCAATCGTCCGCCCCCCGTCATCCACAGAAGCACCCTGCTTCCCATATGGATTTCCAAAGGGATTCCCACCCCCGCCTCCCTGCCTTGCCCTGCCGGCACGGTATTCCCGCTCGAACTGCCGCCTCCGCATCGCTTCACCGGGAGACAGGCGCGACCACCCGCCAGCATGTTTCTTCGTAGAAATAAAAAAGAGGATGAAGTTAAATAAAGAAGAAATGATTACCACCCTGGTTGGCCAGCCGCCCATCACAAGGTTTGGCAGTAAAAGCACCACATACAGGATTGCCATCCACTTCATCTTTACCGGGATAATAAAGTATAAAAGAATCTGTTCTTCTGGAAAACACATTGCAAAAGCAAGAAATATACCCAGATTTATATAATAAGTCGAGAAATAACTTCCCATCCCGATCACCGAAACCCCGCCAGCGAAATAATAGACGCCATAGAGAATAAATGCACCGATCACGGTAAACAGAATCCCGCCGAAAATATAGACATTGAACCGAAATGTTCCCAGAACATTTTCAAGCGCCATTCCCAGCTGCCAATAAAAGTAGATCATAATCGCAGCAAAGAAAATATTACCGGAAGGCGGCGGAATCAACACCCAGGTGATCACCCGCCAGAATTGGAATTTCTGGAAAATCAGCGCCGGTTCCAGAGTCATCAGATCAATCGCCGCAAACCCGGAGAGTTTGTTCAAAAAAGACAACAGATAACCAATGAGATATCCGCCGATCAGATAATTGATCAGATGCGGAATTGCATATTTCCCGAGATGCCTCTCCAATTTGCTCATCATATCAAATACTCCTGTCATGTTAAACACACCCTACCATTATATTTTTTTTCGTGCCGCTTGTCAATTCAAAACAGAAATTTCAAATCAGAAAAATCAAAAAATTAAGCTGGACAATTCCAGAACCATTCCTTATAATAAGAAGAAAATCAACGAAGGGGCTTTTCCCCGGAATCGGGCAGAAGAGATGCAATCAGAATGCAATCGCACCCTGCTCGCCCGCCAGGCCTGCGCCGGCGTATGCAAAAACCTTCCGAACGCAGCCCGTGCAATACAGAAAAGATGCCATCCGGCAGTCTTCAGGCAACAAAACGAAAGGAACACAAAACCCATGCAAACTGAAACAACCGCCCTCAAACTGGGCATCGATATTGGTTCCACAACCGTCAAAATTGCACTCCTTGGAGATGAAGATAAGATTTTATTTTCCGATTATGAACGGCATTTTGCAAATATTCGTGAAACACTGCTCTCCCTTGTGAAAAAAGCAATTGAAACATTGGAACAGGCCGGCCCGGACACTGGCAGCAAGGAGTCAACCATCCACCCGGTGATCACCGGCTCCGGCGGGCTGACCCTGGCAAAACACCTGGGCATCCCCTTTGTCCAGGAAGTCGTTGCTGTTTCCTCCGCGCTGCAGAATTATGCCCCGAAAACAGACGTTGCGATCGAACTAGGCGGTGAAGACGCAAAAATCATCTATTTTGAAAATGGAAATATCGAACAGCGGATGAACGGAATCTGCGCGGGCGGAACCGGTTCCTTTATCGACCAGATGGCATCTCTGATCCAGACGGATGCCTCTGGTCTGAACCAGTATGCAAAAAATTATAAAGCGATTTATCCGATTGCGGCACGCTGCGGTGTCTTTGCAAAGACGGATATCCAGCCTTTGATCAACGAAGGGGCCACACGGGAAGACCTTTCGGCCTCCATCTTCCAGGCTGTTGTAAACCAGACCATCTCCGGCCTTGCCTGCGGGAAACCCATCAAGGGGCACGTTGCCTTTCTGGGCGGCCCCCTGCATTTCCTGGACCAGCTGCGCGGAGCCTTCATCCGTACACTGAAACTGGACGATGAACACACCATCATACCGGAAAACTCACATCTTTTCGCTGCCATCGGCTCTGCGCTGAGCTTTGACCGAAATATAAAAAGCAGCTTAAAAGACCTGGAAGAAAAATTATCCCAGGATCTGAAAATGGAGTTTGAGGTGGCAAGGCTGGATCCGCTGTTTGCAGACCAGCCTTCCTATGATGCTTTCGTTCAGAGGCACAGCAAAGGTTCCGTTGCAAGGGCAGATATTAAAAACTATCGCGGAAACTGCTTCCTGGGGATTGACGCAGGCTCCACCACCACGAAAATCGCACTTGTGGCAGAAGACGGCTCCCTGCTTTATTCCTTCTATGCGGGGAACAGCGGCTCCCCCCTGCTGACGGCAATCCGCGCCATCCGGGAGATCGACGCTGTCATTCCAGACGGAGCCAGGATCGTCCACTCCTGTTCCACGGGATACGGAGAGGCACTCCTCAAATCCGCTTTCCAGCTGGACGAGGGAGAAGTGGAAACGGTCGCGCATTATTATGCCGCTGCCTTCTTCAACCCGGACGTGGACTGCATCCTTGATATCGGCGGCCAGGACATGAAGTGCATCAAAATCAAAGATGGAACGGTGGATTCCGTGCAGCTGAACGAAGCATGCTCCTCCGGCTGCGGCTCCTTCATCGAAACCTTTGCCAAATCCCTGAATTTCAAAGTGGAGGATTTTGCAAAAGAAGCACTGTTTGCCGCGCATCCGATCGACCTAGGAACCCGGTGCACGGTCTTTATGAATTCCAAGGTGAAACAGGCGCAGAAGGAAGGTGCTTCCGTTGCGGACATCTCCGCAGGGCTTGCATACTCCGTGATCAAGAATGCCCTTTTCAAGGTCATCAAGCTTTCCGATGCATCGGATCTCGGGAAAAACGTCGTTGTCCAGGGCGGGACATTCTACAACGACGCCGTGCTCCGTGCCTTTGAGACGATCTCCGGCGCAAACGTAACCCGCCCGGACATTGCCGGGATCATGGGCGCATTCGGCGCGGCATTGATCGCGAAGGAACGCTATCATGAAAAGCTCCAGGCGGCTGAAGCGGCAGCGGCGCAGGCTGCAGAAACTCTGGCTGCGGGGGCACAGGCGGCAGAAACGGAACGCATGCCCAGCCCCTCAGTGCCTGCCACCACGATGCTTCCAATCGAAGATATCCTGGATCTCTCCTTCGATACGAAGCTTGCACGCTGCCAGCGCTGCAGCAACCACTGCCTCCTGACCATCAACCAGTTTTCCGACGGCAGGCGGTTCATCACCGGAAACCGCTGCGAACGGGGCCTGGGGCTGGAAAAGAAATCAGAAGATGTCCCGAACCTGTATGATTACAAATATGAACGGCTGTTCAAATACAAGCCGCTTTCTGTTGCAGAGGCGAAACGCGGCACGGTGGGGCTGCCCAGAGTTTTGAATATGTATGAGAACTATCCGTTCTGGGCGGTGTTTTTCCGGAGGCTTGGCTTCTCTGTTATGCTTTCCCCCCAGTCCAGCCGGAAAATCTATGAACTGGGCATTGATTCCATTCCGAGTGAATCGGAATGCTATCCGGCAAAACTTGCCCATGGGCATGTGCAGTGGCTGATTGACCACCATGCGGATTTCATCTTCTATCCCTGCATCCCCTATGAGCGTGACGAATTCCCGGATTCGAACAACCACTACAACTGCCCGATCGTAACCTCGTATGCAGAAAATATCAAAAACAATGTTGAAGAGATTACGTCCGGGAAGGTCCGTTTCCTGAATCCTTTTATGGCGTTTTCCAGCGAGCAGATCCTCTCTGACCAGCTCGTGAAGATCTTCGGCAACGAGTTTTCGATTCCGGAAGATGAAGTACGCGCTGCCTGCCATGCCGGATGGCTTTCTCAGGGACGGTTCCGCAAGGATATGGAGAAGAAAGGCGAGGAAGTCCTCCGCTGGCTGAAGGAAACCGGCGGCCGGGGCATCGTGCTCTGCGGCAGGCCCTACCACATTGACCCGGAAATCAACCACGGCATTCCGGAACTCATTACCTCCTATGGCTGCGCGGTGCTGACCGAGGATTCGATCTCGCACCTTGGTGAAGTAGAACGACCGCTCATTGTCATGGACCAGTGGATGTTCCACTCCCGGATGTATGCAGCAGCGAATTTCGCGAAAAAGACCGAAAATTTAGATGTCATTCAACTAAATTCCTTCGGTTGCGGATTAGATGCAGTAACGACAGACTGCGTATCAGATATCCTGACACATAGTGGAAAAATTTATACCTGTTTGAAGATTGACGAAGTGAACAACCTGGGCGCAGCCAGAATCCGCGTCCGTTCGCTATTGGCAGCAATCCGCGTCCGTGCAAAGCGGGATGAGATTGTCCGCAAGATTGTACCGGCAAATTATCACAGGAAGATCTTCACAAAAGAAATGCGCGACTCCTATACCATCCTCTGCCCCCAGATGTCACCGATCCACTTCGACCTGATTGCGCCGGCACTCGGCAGCGCCGGATACAACGTTGTGGTTCCGGATATCCCGGCCAGAGAATGCGTCGATGTCGGCCTGAAATACGTGAATAATGATGCCTGCTATCCTTCCCTGATCGTTGTAGGGCAGATGATGAGTGCCATCAAGTCCGGGGAATATGACATGGACCGTACTGCAGTACTCATATCCCAGACCGGTGGCGGCTGCCGAGCCAGCAATTACATTGGCTTTATCCGCCGCGCTCTGGAAAAAGCAGGCTATCCGGATGTGCCCGTGATCTCGATCAACCTGAGCGGGCTGGAAAAGAACCCCGGCTTCACCCTGTCTGCGACTTTAGTACAGCATGGCCTGTACGCACTGATCTTCGGAGATATCTTCATGCGCTGCGTCTACCGGATGCGACCCTATGAGGCATCGAAAGGGGAAACCGACCGGCTCCACAAAAAATGGAAGCGCCGGGTCATCCAGTTCGTATCCAGAAAAGGGATGCTTTCCCACCGGAAGTTTGCCTGGATGTGCCAGAAGATCATCCAGGAATTTGATGCCATCCCAACGCTGGATATCAAAAAACCACGTGTCGGGATCGTGGGGGAAATCCTGGTGAAGTTCCTTCCGGCAGCGAACAACCATCTGGCAGATTTGCTGGAAGCCGAAGGCGCGGAAGCCGTAATCCCGGATCTGACAGACTTTTTGCTGTACTGCTTCTATAATACAAACTTCAAAAAGTCCCACCTGGGCTTCCCGAAAAAAAACCAGATCCTTTCCAATCTGGGCATTGGAGCCTTTGAACTTCTGAGGCTGCCGGCGCGAAAAGCCTTTGAAAAGAGCGTCCACTTCACGCCGCCCGCTTTCATAGACGATACGGCAAGGCGCGCCCGCCCCATTGTCTCGATCGGGAACCAGACCGGAGAAGGGTGGTTTTTGACCGGTGAGATGCTGGAACTGATCTCCGATGACGTCAAGAACATTGTCTGCATCCAGCCCTTTGGATGCCTGCCAAACCATGTCGTCGGAAAAGGCGTGATCAAAGAGATACGAAGCCGTCATCCGGAAGCAAATATCGTCGCCATCGACTACGACCCGGGTGCCTCAGAAGTCAACCAGCTGAACCGTATAAAACTCATGCTCTCCACTGCCAAGGCCAATCTTAAAAAGGAGAGGGAAAAGGAGAAGGAGCAGGAGCAGGAAATGGCTCTCTCAGCGATGGATCAGAAT
>CADBTO010000295.1 GCA_902797565.1 uncultured Lachnospiraceae bacterium | reverse complement strand
CGGTCGGCGTATGCCGGCGTTTTCCTTTCGGCGGCCCGGCGGCTTTTCGATAAAGAAAGAACTGCCAGCACCTTGCCTGAATCAAAGGCAAGCGTGCTGGCAGTTCTTTTGTTCTTGTGCTTTTGTTTTTTCTCTAAACAGGTCTGCCCCGTGGAACAGGGACACCAAGCTTCTTTCTATTAAGCTCTTTCTACGGCTCCGGAACGGAGGCAGGAGGTGCATACATAAAGCCTTTTGTGGGTACCGCCTTCCAGTACGCAACGCACAGACTTCACATTTGCCTTCCACATACGATTTGACCTTCTATGAGAATGGCTCACTTTCTTTCCAAAATGAGCACCTTTTCCGCATACAGCACATTTAGCCATTCCTAACACCTTCCTTCTCATAAGATGACGCTTCCGTGCACCATTTCCTATATACACAAAAAAACGTGAACGAAATAAATGGCACACAACGATACATATTCTATCAAAACAAAAATAAAAATGCAAGTGTTTTCTTTGATTTTTCTCTAAAACATGCCAGAAGTTTTCTTGAATTTTTCTGAAAAATGATTATAATGATATTCGTAACGATAATTTCGGGATTTTTCAGGATCAGGAACTGTTTGAAAATCGAGGAAGGGGGATGAAATTCCACCCTGCTCGCTGCACGGGCCGCGCCCGGCAATGCCGGTGCCGCCCGCTGTATAAAACAATACAGTTCCCTAGGAGGGTTATTATGCAAGGACAGGTGGAAAATGATCTGGGGCGGATCTTGATCGACAAGGATGTCATCGCCTCTTACGCAGGCTCTGTGGCAATCGAATGCTTCGGCATCGTGGGAATGGCCTCGGTCAGCATGAAAGATGGCCTCGTGAAGCTGCTGAAAAAAGATCATCTCAGCTATGGCATTGGCGTAACGATCGATGAGGAAAACCATATTTCGCTGGATTTCCACTGCATCATCTCTTACGGAATCAGCATCGCCACTGTTTCCGACAATCTCAGGCAGTCTGTCAAATACAAAGTCGAAGAATTCACAGGTATGACTGTTTCAAAAATAAACATCTACATCGAAGGCCTCAGGGTCATTGATTAACGGGAGGAAAGTACATCCATGGAAGTGAAAAAGACTGTCGACGCCCCTGTCTTAGCGAAGCTATTTCTTGCCGGGGCAAAATACCTTGAAGCAAACAAGGAGCATATCAATGAACTGAATGTGTTCCCGGTACCAGACGGCGATACGGGAACCAATATGTCCATGACCATACAGTCCGCAGCAAAAGATGTTGCCAGTCTGGAAAAACCGGATATGAAGAGCGTTTCCAAGGCAATCTCTTCCGGCTCTCTCCGGGGTGCAAGAGGGAATTCCGGAGTCATCCTGTCCCAGCTTTTCCGGGGCTTTACAAAGGTCGTCAAAAAAGAGGAACTCCTGACCGTCCCCATCCTGACGGAAGCGATGCAGAAAGCCTGTGAAACGGCCTATCGCGCTGTCATGAAACCAATGGAAGGCACCATCCTGACCGTAGCAAGGGGAGCCGCAGACAAGGCCCTGGAACTTTCCGAGATGACGGACGATATCCTTTATTTTGCGGACGAAGTCGTCAAAGAAGCAGAAGCCGTCCTGGAAAAGACACCGGAGATGCTGCCTGTACTAAAGCAGGCGGGCGTTGTGGATTCCGGCGGACAGGGGCTGGTGGAAGTACTGCGCGGCGCAAGGGACTATCTTGCCGGAAAAGAAATCGATCTTTCCATGGATGCACCCCTTGCTGCATCCCCTTCGATTGCGGAAACCCTGGAAGGTGAAAAGACAAAAGAAATTAAATATGGATATCATACTTCTTTTGTACTGATCGCACAGGACGCCTTTGCTGCCGGAGTTGACGAAAAACTCAAGACATACTTTGCATCCATTGGCGGCGATGTGGCTGTTTCTGCCAAAGGAAAAGAAATGACCATCTCTCTCCAGACCAATGAACCGGGACGTGCCATCACCCGCGCCTTAAAGTTTGGCTCGATCAAAGATGTGGTGATCCAAAACCAGATGCTGCAGGCAGCGCAGGGCAGTCTCCCGGCAGAAGATGCGCCGGTGGAAGATGCCGCACCAACCAAAGACATCGGCTTCGTTGCCGTTTCTGTTGGCGAAGGGCTTTCCGGCATCTTCAAAGAACTTGGAGCCGACGTGGTCATCCAGGGCGGCCAGACCATGAATCCCAGCACCGAGGACATCCTCTCTGCGATTGCCCGGACTCCGGCAAAACATGTTTTTGTACTGCCAAACAACAAAAACATCATCCTTGCCGCAGACCAGGCAAAAAAACTCTGCGCAGAAAAAGACGTGATCGTCCTGCCCACCAAAACAATCCCCCAGGGTATTACGGCACTCGTAAACTTCATTGCCGACCAGCCGGTTTCTGAAAACGAATCACGCATGAAAGAAGAAATCGCACGTGTCAAATCCGGCGAAGTCACCTATGCAGTGCGGGATACTGTGATCGAAGACAAGCAGATCCATGAAGGGGATTACATGGGGATCGGAGACCAGGGTATTCTGGCCGTTGACCAGAGCCTCGACAAAGCATTCCTGGATATGGTCGCAGCAATGGTTGATGCAGAATCTTCACTCCTTTCCATGTACTATGGCAGTGATGTGGAAGAAGCAGATGCTGCGCGTCTGCGCGATCTGGCTGCAGAAAAGTTCCCGGATCTGGAGATTGAGTTACAGCCCGGTGGCCAGCCAGTATACTATTACGTTGTATCAGTAGAATAAAATGGAGTGGAGGGGGATAGAACTTGAGACAGGAATCCCCCTCCTTTATCTATATTATGATAAAATTAAATGACAATATTACAAAATTAAAAGGCGTAGGCCCCAAAACGGCAGAACTGTTCGCCCGGCTCTCGATCTACACCATCGGCGATCTTCTGTGCGCCTTTCCCAGAACCTATTTCCAGTATCCCCCGCTTTGGAAGCCCTATGAAGATGATACACCATTACAGACCCAGCGCGGCTCCAAAAGCCTCCCGGTCAGCCTCCTGGCCAGGCTCC
Source organism: uncultured Lachnospiraceae bacterium (assembly GCA_902797565.1). Taxonomy (GTDB): domain Bacteria; phylum Bacillota; class Clostridia; order Lachnospirales; family Lachnospiraceae; genus Weimeria. The sequence continues at coordinate 684 of CADBTO010000295.1, read as the reverse complement.
ACCATCGCCTGTCCTTCAAGAAAACCGCAAAGCTGGATCTGGCCTTTACCGAAATCATCCTTGAGACTCCGGCGCATACTCCTTTGGAACTCATCTGGTTCCGCATGCCCTACCTGCGGCAGAAGCTGCTTCCCGGAAGAGACTATGTGTTCTATGGCAGTATCAAAAACGACGCAGGACGATTAAAAATGGAGCAGCCGGAGATCTTCACGCCAGCAGAGTATGAGGAAAAACGCGCCTCCCTGCGGCCCATCTATCCTTTAACCACCGGCCTCTCCAATAAGCAATTTGAAAAGACCGTCAAGGCAGCGCTTCTGGAACTTTCACTGGAAAGCATCCCGGCAGGAGCTGCCTCAGCAGAAGGCATCCCGGCAGGAGCTGCCTCAGCAGAGGGCATCCCGGCAGGAGCTGCCTCAGCAGAGGGCATCCTGACAGAAGGCTCCACAGCAGGCACCCCGCAGCTGGAATACCTGCCCTGGGATATCCTTCAGCGGCATGGCTTTTCATCCAGAAGCCGGGCGCTTGCCCACATCCATTTTCCCGTGGACTTTGAAGACCTGAAAGATGCCAGGACGCGGCTGGTCTATGATGAGTTTTTCCAGTTCACCCTGGCATCCCAGTATGCTGCCGGTCTGGAGCAGTCCATACCAAATCCGCTTAAAATCAGAACTTCCGAATACTTCG
>CADBTO010000294.1 GCA_902797565.1 uncultured Lachnospiraceae bacterium | reverse complement strand
TCGGCATCCTTCGAATCCTGTCCGGAGAAAAGCGGAAGAAACAATAGAGCAGTGCCAGACTTCCAAACGTTTCCGGCGCGGCAGAGCAGAGCATCTCCCCATACGTCATCTGCTGGTACAGTCCAAATCCCTCTTTCGCCATTATCTTCGTCAGTATAAACCAGTCCGTCGCCAGAAAAACATCCATAAATACAGCAGACAGCATGGTCTGTATGATGCTCCGCAGCGCCCGCCGCCTTGAAAAATGCGCACTGAACAGGAGCACCAGCAGATAGACGGCCGTTGCAAAAAGGCCCGATCCATATTCCACCCATCTAGTTGCAAGCGCAACCACAACATCAGACAGAAACACAATTCCAAACGTTACCATCCCGTAACGGTAGCCACAAAGGCAGCCCGCCAGAATCAACATCGCATCAGAAAACGTGAATGCGATGTGTGTCCCAAATCCAAGCGGAACCATGCCAAACAGGATATCCCATCGCATAAGGTCTGCCAAAATCCCACAACCGATGCATATGACCCAGTTCACTGCATAATTCCGGTTCATTTGCCTCCAATCCAGAGGATGCTGCTCATTCATGATTCCAGAACTCCTTATTACGCTTCTATGCCGTTATCTTCATCTTTTATGCTTTATTTTATGCTTTATTCTATGCTTTTTCTGTGCTTTCCTCTGTGCTATCTTTTCAATAATGCCTTCCGCTCGCAGTAGTCCGGCAGGACGCGCTCCACTTCTGCCCAAAATGCCGGAGAATGGTTCGCTTCGAGGAAATGGCACAATTCATGCACAACAACATGTTCCGCCGCCGCTTTCGGTACATCCAGAAGCTGGGAATTGAGGCGGATGGAATGACGCGCCGGAGTGCAGGATCCCCAGCGGGATTTCAGCTTGCGTACCTGGATGCTGGGATAAGCAACGCCGCGCCGTTCAAAATATGGATAGTACATATCTACGATTTTCCGAAGATACCGTTCACACAGGAACTTCTCTTCCGGAGACAGCCTCCCGGATTCCAGCCGCTTTTCCGGCGGCCGGTTCTCTATCCTCTGCTTCGCATCCATAATGAACCAGATATTCGATTTGACAAACTCCTCGATTGTTCGTATCGGCACCCTGCTGCCTGCAGACACATAGACTGAACCATCCCGCCGAATCCCCAGATTCACACGCCGGACACGTTTCCGAATCAATTCATACTCCAGCCTGAAGCCATCAAACTCCAGCTGTCTTACCTCTGCTTCCATATCCAAACTTCCAACTCTATATATCCACGCCAAACCTTTATGGCAAGCCTCTATGGCAAACATCTATGACAAAACTCTATAGCAAACCTCTGGGCAATCGTCCCAATCATTCGCCCGGAGCATCTGCACTGCACAATCCCTCAACATAAAATCACCCCGGGCAAAAAAACACTTGTCCGGGGGAAGCATGAAAGGATTTATGATAACGGAGTCAAAGAAGCTACTGGTAAAGAAAACTCCGGAATCATCGGTAAAACATTCCAGGGAGGGAAGCCCCCTGGCATATGCGCGACCAGAATAACGAAGCAAAGGAAATCCGGTGCGCAAGCAGCTTGTCCAATAGCCAAAAATAATATAACATATTTCTCGAAAAAAGAAAAGCGATTTTTTGAAATTTTTTTACTTTTTTTGAAACTTTTTTTATTTACAAACCGTCTTTTCATCTAACATCCATAAATCAGATCCACGACAGCATTTCCATCACTTTTTGGTCACATTGACACGCATTTTCAGCGTTTTCTTCTTGCCGCTCTTGCCTTTGATCGTCACGGTAATCGTTGCGCTGCCCTTCTTCTTTGCCAGAACCACACCACTCTGGGACACTGTAGCAATCGTTTTTTTGCTCGTTTTGTACGAGATAGATGATGCGCTGGTACGATCGAATTTCTTCTTAAAAGAAATCGTATACTTCTTCCCTTTCTTTAGGGACAGGCTGGCTTTTTTCAGAGCAACCGACTTGAAGAGCGCAGTGTCATCCTGCTTCCAGAGGATCTTGTACAAACTCCCATAGTTGTACATATCCTCCATAGCAACGGATACATCCGGCTCCACGCCGTCATCCAGATTCAGCACTTCCCCATTCGCATCAAGCGTCGTGGAGATGCTGTTTCCGCTGTAATTGAACTGGGAGCCAAAACTGTCCATACCAGTCAGGGCGTTTCCGGAGCCTCCACCACTCTTCTGTCCTATGAGGGTAGCAATCCCTTGCTCCCTTGCCATCGCAGGAATACTGTTTCCGGCAGAGAAGGATACCGGTGAAGTCATGATATAAAATTGGTATTTTCCTTCGTAGGAATCGCTGGATGTAATCTTTCCATCGCAATTCGTATCCACAGCGATCGTCGCCGTTGCCATCAGTTTTGTGGTAGGATAATAGTACCTTAGTGTCACGTGATGCTTCATAAATCCAAGCAGCGCGCAGCCCACATACATATATCCACCTGTATTATTACTGAGATCCACGACGACTTTTTTAATCTTCGGGCTGTGTTTTTTAATTGCATCAAAGCTCTGGTACAATAAGCCAATCGTATCATTTGTGGTGATCGCATCGCCCTTTTTGTAATTGCTCCAGAAATTACTGTCATAGGACTCTGTATCAATCGTGATCACCGCCACATCCTTATAGAAACGCAGCCCTTCCAGCATCCCTTCTCCATCAATCTCCGCCGGTCCCAGAGAATTCATACGCGAGGTTTCGTATTGATTCATCGCATCCAGGAACGAATTGCGATCTTCCATAAATTCCGGATATGCAGATGCAATCCCGGACAGCAGCGTATTGATCTGATCCAGGCTCCCATCCACATAGGCCGGACGCGGCATCTGCATAATGGACGTGTGCATATTGGAGAGCACGCGATATACCAGATCATAAAGCCCCGCATAATACCGGCTTCCATCTGTACTCGTCAGCATCTCCCGGATCTCCGGATAGGACTGCGAAAGCAGCGCATCAATGCCATCCGGGAATTTCCAGTTTTTGAAGGAATACACATAATCCAGGCGCAGGCAAAGCCCCGCGTAATTCATATCTGCTACAGCGCGGGAGTGCTCCGTTTCTTTCGAATAACTGCCGCTTCGCATCCGTTCCACAAACGCGTTATACGCTGCATCTGTACCTGTATCACGGAGCAGCTGCAAGTCATTGGAGAGAAGGAACTCGTCTCCGGTATAAACCAGCTCCCACATAACCGGATCCAGAAGAACCCCTGCAAACAGGGTATACGGCAGAAACACGTTCCCATCAGACTCAATGACAGAAAGTCCGTATTTTCCAAGATCAATCCGGACATTTTCCAGTTCCTTCAAAGAAGAACTGCCCGACTGGATCGTCTGCAAATAGGGAAACAGGTTCTCATTCGACTCCCCGGTCGAAAGCTTCGGTTCGGATGGCAGGAAATAATCATATAAAGAAATCTCCACCTGATTGGATGCCGGAGAAACCAACATCACCGCCGAATTCCAGAAATCCAGCGGTCTCTTGACCTGGTAAGTTCCATCCTTTCCCTGCTCTGTCTTGTAACCATCCTCCGGAAACATCTGCTCCAGGATCCGCACATCCAGATAAGGCACTTCCTGCGCCTCATCAATGAAGCGGACATATTCTGAAATATCCGTCTCTTTGCCTTCAAACTCATAGAGCAGGATCGTTTTCGACGGTTTCTGCGCAGTCACGGTTTTCTCTGCAGACGCTGTTCCTGCTGCTGTCCGTGGCTGTACGCCAGCCCCTGCATGATCATACCGTAATATTTCAGCAGTGCGGAACTGTGCCGCATTAAGCGGAATTTCCACACACGGCAGCAAGCAGCTCAGCAAAAGCAGGATCACCAACAGCAGGCATCCTGCATCACAAAGCGTTCGTTTCTTCTTCATAGTAATTTATCCCTCCAAATCATATCATTTTCGCCCGGCTATGCCGTTTTTTTCCTGCCGACAGCACGAAAAAAATGAAAAAACCGGCTACGGCTGTCTAAATCGATGCCGTAGCCGAAATGCACTTACCTTCGGATCAAATGCCAGCGATACGTCCGGTAAACCAGCTGATTGGACTGCGGAACCGGAAAGCCGATTTCCATCAGCGCGTCCGCCGGGTATTGTTTCCCATCTTCCTCGTTTTCATACATCGCACCAGACGTAAGCCCCCGTGCCTTTGCATAGAAAACCGGATTGTTGCAATGGTTGTCCAGCGTAATCGCCGTCAGAAGCGCCTCGCTGCCATCCTTTGCCGTGATACAGGATACCGCATGCTCTTCCTCGCCCGGATCCGTCAGACGGTAATAATCCCCTTCCACCACAAACGCGGCCATTTGCTTGAATTCCTCAATCTGCTGGCGGATCACCGCTTTTTCTTCTTCCGAAACCTTTCCCCGATCCAGCTCATAACCGAATCCGCCGGTGGCGGCCACCGCAAAGCGCATATCCAGCGGCGTCACCCTGCCGTTCTGCTCATTGGGAACAACGGATACATGAGCCCCCATAGACGAGAGCGGATACCCAAACGATGTCCCATGCTGAATGACAAGCCGATCCACGGCATCTGTATTATCGGAACACCAGATCTGGGGCGTATAATACAGCATTCCGGCATCAAACCGTCCGCCGCCTCCACTGCATCCCTCGATCAAAAGTTTCGGATACCTCTGTACCAGCCGTTCCAGGAACTCATACACGCCAAGCATATAATCATAAAGCATCGCGCCGCGCCCCTTTCCATCACGCGAAGGAACATCCACAATACTCCGGTTATAATCCCACTTGACATACTCGATATTCGCGCTGTCCAACATCGTCGTAATCTGCGCAAAGATATGGTCACGCACCTCTTTGCGCGAGAAATCCAAAACCAGCTGGTTGCGTGCGCGGACAGGATCCCTGCCCTGGATCTTCAGTGCCCAGTCCGGATGTTCCCGGTAGAGCCGGCTGTTTTCGTTTACCATCTCCGGCTCCACCCAGATGCCAAACATCAGCCCCATCCGGTTGATCTCCTCCACCATCGCAGAGAGCGTGCCGCCCAGCTTCTCTTCATTGACGTTCCAGTCTCCCAGACCTCGGAAGTCATCACTGCGCTCGCCAAACCATCCGTCATCCATGACCAGTAGATCCACGCCCACGGACTTTGCCTGCTCGCCCAGCGCAATCATATCCTTCCCGGAAAAGTCAAAATAAAAGGCTTCCCAGCTGTTCAGCAGGACAGGCCGGACCCGATCCCGCCAATATCCACGGCAGACATGCCTGCGCACGGTTTCATGTAAATTCCGGGACAGACCGGATAACCCTGCTCTGCTGAACGAAAGAATGACTTCCGGTGCATAGAGGCTCTCACCCGGCTGAAGCGGATAGGAAAAGTCCTCCCCTGCCAGTCCCATCTGGAAGCGGATCGAATCGAACTGGTCTTTTTCGCACAAAGCAGAAAACTCGCCGCTCCAAACAAATTCCGCCGCCCAGCAGCTTCCATAGTCCTCATTCGTCTCTTTTTCTGCCAGAATCAGAAGCGGATTATATTGGTGCGATGACGTCCCGCGGCGGCTGCCGATCGAAAACGCACCATGCCTCACAGATGTGCACTGCAGCTTCCGCTCATATCCATGCCTGCCATAGAAAGAAAGCACATCATATGCTCCGGGCAGAAAGTCGATCGAACAGGGCAGCAGTTTTTTCAAAGTAAAAGACGCAGACCCGGTATTTTCAATCCGCACGCTGCGTGTAATAATGTCCAGTTCCGGCAGTACACCGTACAACAGACGGCACAACGCACCGCTTGCCTGGTCCTTCAGCGTGACTTCCAGTGTTGCCGCCTGCTGATCCTCCTGCGCAGCCTCCTGCATTGCCGCTTCCTGCTCCTGGTCCACATACACCGCCGGAAGCCCCGGCAGCGCATACTTCCCTTCGCGAATCTCATATCCCGCATAGCGCAGATCACAGGCCAGGCTGCCATCATGGTTCTGGATGGACAGAGCAGGGGCTCGCAGATCCCCGTTTCCAAAGACTGGAAACTCCATCGGCAGCGCGTCATAGCTATACGCGCGGTTTTCGCCCGCATCATAGATATTCCCGGAAAAGCCTCGATCCTGGCAGGTCAGTAAAAAATCCATGCAGCCTGCGGTCTTTCTTCCATAATATAGATGCAGCAGCGTACCATATGTATCCACCATAAATTGATAGGTGGAATTCCTGGTCTGAATCGTAAAGGCTTTGTGCGCCTCATCGAATGTAATCGGCAGTCCCATAGTTTTCAAACTCCTTTATTTCCCGGCAGTCCCATCGTTTTCAGACTCCCTGATTTTCCATCAACCGCTAATTTGCAAACAGCGTAAACCGCAGCGCCATATCCTTCTCTGCAGACACGCGGTAAGCCTCCTCCACATCCGTCATCCAGCTGTCTATCCCGCCAACGCCGCGCATTGCCGCGTATACCGTCAAAACTGTCCGGTTCGGCCGGGGCAATTCAAATCCATGCTCCGCGTTTTCCAGTTCTCCCGGCAGATACGGCGTGGCCGAAAACATCAGCTTTTCCCCATCCTTCGGAACAATCGTCAGACTGTGTTTCCCGTCTTTTGAAACGATTTTTGCCCAGTCGGTCTGCACATGGCAGCCATATTCCTGTGGCACCAGGTACTTCGGCGGCGCGATTTCCTCTTCGTGGATGCCGAATTTCCCGCCTTTCCAGCGGTCCGGATACGTTTCTCCCGAAAGCCCCTGCCAGACAACCTTTGCTTCTTTCTGCGGAAGCACAAAACGCAGGCCAAAACATGGAAGTTCCGGCAGCCCTTCCTTTCCATGATAAATGACTTCCACATCCATCCGGCCTTCCGTAAAGACTTCATAGACCACCTCGACTTCCGTGGCCGGCGTCGTCTGGGTCTCATATACATACTTAATCTTCGCAGTGCCTTCGCGGCTTAAGATCTGGATATCCTTATGGCGGATAAAGCGGTCTGTCGCATACCAGATACTGCTCTGGGAAGTAAATCCATTCCCAATATCGTTTTCCGTACTGCCGCGCCAGAATGCGGGCTTCACCGCCCGGTGGATCCACTCCTTCCCGTATGCTGAAAGGGATACCAAGCCGCCCATATCATAAGCAAAAATGAAGTTGTGGTTTTTGGTCTTGACTCCGAACGAAAAATCTCCTTCTTCCACACGCTTCAGTTCCGGTTTCCCCGGAATCACAAAGTTTCTCGCATCCTCCCTTGCTGCTTTTTCCGCAAGCCTTGCGTTTTCCGCGTCAAATGCTGCCTTTGCTTCATCCGAATACCAGTAACGCACCTCCTGCATACAGGGCTTTTCTGTCCGGTCTGCAAACACAATGCCATTCGCGGAGAAATTATAGTCCGATGGCCGGTCGTCAAAATCCCCGCCATAACCCAGGACTTTCTGCCCATTCCAGTCCATATAGACTGCCTGGTCAATATAGTCCCAGATAAAGCCGCCCGCGAACCCTTCATACTGGTCCATCAGACGCATATAGCTTTCCATTCCGCCAATGGAATTGCCCAGATCATGCATGTATTCGCACAGGACATACGGCTTTTTAATGCCGCCAACCCCATCAGACTTCATGTATTCGTCAATTTCTTCCGGCGTGGCGTACATCCTACTTTCCACGTCCGAACAACGGTCAAACGCACGGTTATAGAAGCAGCTTTCATAGTGGACAATTCGGCTTGCATCCCGCTCACGGAAGAAATCCGCCATTGCAAGGATGTCTTCCCCTGCATAGGATTCATTGCCGCAAGACCAGAAGATAATGCTGGCATGGTTTTTGTCCCGTTCCAACATAGACGCCGCACGGTCCAGCACGCAAGCTTTCCACTCCGGAAGCGATCCCGGAACATTCCAGGATGGGTCAACCACACCCAGATACTTCTGCCAGCTGCCATGGCTTTCCATGTTCGTTTCATCGCAGACCATAATCCCGTTTTCATCACAAAGATGATACCACAGGCTCTGATCCGGATAGTGGCAGGTACGGACTGCGTTGATATTGTTCCGAAGAAAAATCCCGATATCCTGATGCATATCCGCTTCTGTAATCGCCCTGCCCCTGGAAGGATTCCACTCATGCCGGTTGACACCGAAGATCTTCAGACGTTTCCCATTCATATAAATGACCGCGTCCCTGATCTCAACCCGCTTGAAGCCGATGCGGTACGGCACTTCCTCGATCTTTTCACCATCAATAAACAGTTCGAACAGAAGGTCATAAAGCTGCGGTTCCTTCGCGCTCCACTGCTTCACGTCCGCAATCTTCTGCTCCAGAAACCGAAGTTCCATGCTGTCTCCGGAAATTTCTGCCGTCTCTTCCCCGGAAAGCACCTCCTGCCCCGCATCAGAAAGCATAAAGCGAAGCCTGGCCTGCTTCCCCTGCAGGCGGGGATCCAGCGAAAGCGCTGCTTCGATTGAAAGCGTGCCGGTCTTGTAATCATCTGCAAGCGATGGATGCGCAAAGAAATCCTCCAGATGCGCGTCCGGCTTTGCATAGAGATACACACTGCGGAAGATCCCGGAGAATCGGAAGAAATCCTGATCCTCAATCCACGCCGCACTGCTGCGTTTGTGTACGCGTACTGCAATACGGATAACTTCTTTTCCCGCAGCTGCTTCCGTAATATCAAATTCCGATGGCGTGAAGCTATCCTCGGCATAACCGATGAACTGCCCCTCAACCCATAGATAAAACGCCTGTTCCACACCCTGGAACGAGATGAACAGCTTCTGGTTCTGAAGCGCTTCATCAATCCGGATATCCCGGACATAGAGCCCCACCGGATTGAACTCGTGGTCTGTCATCGGCGGGCGCAGGACATGATGCCCTTCCCATGGATAGCGGGAATTCGTGTAGTGGATGCGGTCATAGCCCTGCATCTCCATACTGCCCGGTACTTCAATCCTGGAAAAGCCGTTTTCTTCCAAATCAAATCCCGTTTCGTAAAAGTTTCCCGGGACGGCAGAAGGCTGCTTGCCCCAGAGGAACCGCCAGGTTCCATCCAGGGACTGCAAAGGCCGCATCTTCCGGCCTTCGGAACATACAAAAAAACTATGGTCCGAATGCGCCGGAAGACGGTTCACGGCAAAAACTTCCGGATTGTCCAGCCAATCCAGCGTGGGAGAAGCGATGGAATTACTCCTCGTCGTCATCCTCTTCATCCTCATCGTCTTCGTCATCATCATTTACAATTTCTGCCAGGACTGCTGCCGCCTCCTGCGCTTCATCCTCATCCTCCACATTGTACAGGCGGAAGCTTTCCTGCCCGCCAGCAGAAAGATAGCGCTCCACGCGGTAGATGACCGCCTCGATCTCGATCTCTTCTTCCTCGTCGTCGTCCTCATCCTCATCAAAAGCGGCTTCCGGTGCCAGTGCCAGGTACTCCGCCTGATCATCAATCTCGAAGCAGCAGATCGGCACATAATTCGCAGATACGCCATCCTCTTCTTCGATCTCCATCATCAGTTCATCCAGATTCTCATCTGTGATGCCTTCCAGTTCCGCTACAACTTCCAAACCTTCAAAACTTTTCATGATTCCAAAACCCCTTTTGTATGCAAATTATAACTTCCAAATATCTTCATTATACTGGCGGATCGTCCGGTCCGAAGAGAAGAATCCCGCCTTTGCGATGTTCACAAGGCACTTCCTGTTCCAGCTCTCCTGATCCTCATAATCCTCAAAGACCTTTTCCTTCATCTGGATATATTCCTTCGTATCCAGAAGGGCCATAAACCAGTCTTTTCCCGCGATCTCCCTGTGCAGGCGTGACAGGTTCTTCTCATCCCCGATTTCCAGCAGCTGCGGCCCGATGATGAAATCCACCAGTTCCCTAATCATTTCATCGCTTTCATAAATCTTCCGCGCATTATAACGGTCCGGCCCTTCCTCATAAAGATGTACGACCTGGTCTGCATCCGCGCCGAAGATGTAAATATTCTCATCCCCGACCAGCTCGTGGATCTCCACGTTCGCGCCGTCCTCCGTACCGAGCGTAACCGCGCCGTTCAGCATAAACTTCATATTCCCGGTTCCGGATGCTTCTTTGGAAGCAAGCGAAATCTGCTCGGAAATATCCGCCGCCTGGATCATCGTCTCGGCAGCCGTAACATTATAATTCTCCACCATCACAACCTTGAAATAAGGCGCAACCTCCGGATCCTTCGTGGTCAGCTCCTGCAGGCAGAGAATCAGATGGATAATGTCCTTCGCAATAATATAGGCCGGTGCTGCCTTCGCGCCAAAGATCATCGTGATTGGACGCTTCGGTTTCTCGCCGCCTTTGATTTTCAGGTATTTGTAGATCGCATACAGGGCATTCATCTGCTGCCGTTTGTATTCATGCAGCCGCTTCATCTGGATATCATAGATGGAATCCGGATCTATGTCAATCCCCTGCCGTTGTTTCAGGAATGCCGCCGCACGCAGCTTGTTTCCCTGTTTAATCCCTGCCAGGCGGTCCAGCACTTCCTGTTTGTCTGCAAACTGCATCAATCCTTCCAGTTTCGTGGCATCGGTCTTAAACTCCGGCCCGATCAGGCTTTCGATATAATCCGAAAGCTGCGGATTGCAGTGCAGCAGCCACCGGCGGAAGGTGATGCCGTTTGTCTTGTTGTTGAACTTCTCCGGATACAGTTCGTAGAACGCATGCAGCTCTGTATTCTTCAGAATCTCGGTATGCAGCGCGGCCACGCCATTGACTGAATAGCCATAATGGATGTCCATATGTGCCATATGCACCCGCTGATCCTTGTCCACAATCAGAAGCTTTTCCGCAGCCTTTTCAGAAATATCTGCAGCCGCAAGCTTTTTCCGGACACGGTTATTCAGTTCATAAATAATCGGCAGAAGATGCGGCACAACCTCTTCCAGGAAGCTGACCGACCATTTTTCAAGTGCCTCCGCCAGTATCGTGTGGTTCGTATACGCACAGGTCTTTTCAACCAGCGAAACCGCCTCATCCATCGTGAATCCTTCGATCAGAAGGAGCCGGATCAATTCCGGGATAATCATCGAGGGATGCGTATCATTGATCTGGATTGCCACATGCTCCGGCAGCGTGTCAAGCGCATAGCCCCGTTCCTTCATTTCACGAAGGATCAGCTGTGCCCCGCTCGATACCATGAAATACTGCTGATAAATCCGAAGAAGCTGGCCATCCCGATCACTGTCATCCGGATAAAGGAAGAGGGTCAGGTTCTTCGCCACCGCCTTTTTATCAAAGTCGATGCTGCCTTCCGGAACAAGGCTCTCATCCAGCGTGTCAATATCGAACAGATGCAGCTGGTTCACACCCTCCTGTCCATAACCCGGTACCGCAATATCATACAATACGGACTTTGCGGTAAAGGTCCTAAAAGGCACGGAAAAGCTGACTTTCCGTTTCACCAGCCAGGTATCCGGCGTGATCCAGTCATTTTTCAGTTCTGTCTGCTTGTGATCTCCAAACTTCTGTTCGAACAGACCAAAATGGTAGTTAAGGCCAATGCCGTCTCCGGACAGCCCCAGAGAAGCAATGGAGTCCAGGAAGCAGGCTGCCAGCCGGCCCAGTCCGCCATTTCCAAGGGAAGGTTCCACTTCGAGCTCTTCAATCTCCGCCAGATCCTTTCCGTTTTTCTCCAGAATCTTCCGGACACCGTCATAGATGCCCAGATTGATCAGGTTGTTTGACAAAAGCTTTCCGATCAAAAACTCTGCCGAAACATAATACAGCTTCTTTTTCCCGGCAACCGGCGGACGATTTTCCATATCCTGCGCCGTCAGTGCCAGAAGCCCTTCAAAAAGTTCCTGATTCGAGCAGTCTTTGATGCTTTTCAGGAAATTTTTCTGGCAGACCTGCTGGATCTTCTCCTCCAATACCTGCTGCATGGTTTCCGTGTTTTTATTCATGAAAAACTCCTTTCCATATTAAGATTCGCTTATCCCCGTCCATATAATACGGTCAGCTTCCGGATCTCTTTCGCCAGAAGCTTCATTTTCTCCTCCGGGATATCCTCCATCCGCCACAGCCAGTTTGTGCCGATCGTGGACGGGAAGTTGATGCGGGCCTTGTTGTCCAGTCCCAGATAATCCTGCATCGGGATGATACAGTAGTCCGCCGTGGAAGCAAGCGCCAGACGGACAACTTTCTTTGCCAGTTCCCGGTCACTGATTCCGACAGGCGCATCCACATAATCCATCAGCTCCTGCTTCTCCGCCGGTTTGATCGAAGACAACCATCCCACCAGTGTCTCGTTATCGTGCGTTCCGGTATAAACGACACAGTTTTTCCCATAATTAAACGGCAGATAGTCATTCGTCTTTGCCTTTTCCCTGCCCGGCTTGCTCGAATCCCTGCCGTCAAAAGCAAATTCCAGGACTTTCATATTCGGATAGCCGGATTTCTTCACCATCTGGCGCACAGAATCCGTCATATAACCCAAATCTTCTGCAATAATTGAAAGATCACTAACCGATTCCTCGATCTTTTTGAACAAATCCAGATTCGGCCCTTTCTCCCAATGCCCGTTCTCTGCCGTCTCATCCTCTGCCGGAATTGCATAATATTCATCAAATCCCCGGAAATGGTCGATCCGCACAACATCATAAAGTTCCCGCATCTTCCGCATCCGTGCAATCCACCATTCGTAACCCGTTTTCTTATGGACTTTCCAGTCATAAAGCGGATTCCCCCACAGCTGCCCCGTGGCGGAAAAGCCATCCGGCGGACATCCAGCCACCGCAATCGGCCTGCGTTTTTCATTCAGCTGGAACAGTTCCGGCGTGGCCCAGACATCCGCGCTGTCAAGCGCCACATAAATCGGGATATCCCCGACAATCTGGATTCCCTTCTCATTCGCATAGGACTTCAGACCCGTCCACTGCTTGAAAAACTCAAACTGCAGGAATTTATAGAATTTGATTTCTTTTTTATTTTT
>CADBTO010000293.1 GCA_902797565.1 uncultured Lachnospiraceae bacterium | reverse complement strand
CCGGATGGATTCGCGCACAAAGGAGTTCTCCAGAAAAAAGAAAAAGGAAAAAGATCAACCAAAAGAAACACGAAAGGAGCCTCTCATGAGCAAGTCAAAAGAAAAGGAACAGAAAACCCCCGTCCCGGAACTCTTCGGGAGCAATGTCTTCAATGACGAAGTGATGCGCGAGCGCCTGCCGAAAGACGTATACAAGGCGCTGCACAAAACGATTGACGAGGGCATGCACCTGCAGATGGATCTGGCGAACGTGCTTGCTGAAGCAATGAAGAACTGGGCGGTGGAAAAAGGCGCAACGCACTTCACGCACTGGTTCCAGCCAATGACCGGCGTCACGGCGGAAAAGCATGACAGCTTCATCTCCCCGGAACCGGGCGGATCCGTCATTATGGAGTTTTCCGGCAAAGAGCTCGTGAAAGGCGAACCGGATGCCTCCAGCTTCCCTTCCGGCGGACTGCGTGCCACCTTCGAAGCGCGGGGCTATACGGACTGGGATCCCACGTCCTATGCCTTCATCAAGGACGACACGCTCTGCATCCCGACCGCATTCTGCTCCTACAGCGGAGAGGCGCTCGACAAGAAGACGCCGCTGCTGCGCTCGATGCAGGCACTGGACAAAGAGGCAACCCGTATCCTGCGGCTTTTTGGTGATACCGAATCTAAACGCGTCATCACGACTGTTGGCCCGGAGCAGGAATATTTCCTGATTGACGAAGACGTGTACAAACGGCGTCCCGACCTGATCTATACCGGCCGCACCCTCTTTGGCAAGAAGCCGCCGAAGGGACAGGAAATGGAGGATCATTACTTCGGGACAATCAAACCCAGGGTTTCCGCATATATGAAGGAACTGGACCGGGAACTCTGGAAGCTGGGCGTCAACGCGAAGACGAAGCATAACGAAGTTGCACCGGCACAGCATGAGCTTGCACCGGTCTTCTCTACCACAAATATCGCGACAGACCACAACCAGCTCACAATGGAACTGATGAAGACCGTCGCTGGACGGCACCATATGGTCTGCCTGCTGCACGAAAAGCCATTTGCCGGGGTCAACGGCTCCGGAAAGCACAATAACTGGTCGATTTCCACAGACCGTGGGCAGAACCTTCTGGAACCGGGCAAGACCCCGTCCCAGAACGCGCAGTTCCTGCTGTTCCTGACGGCAGTCATCAAAGCCGTGGATGAATATCAGGAATTACTTCGGACTTCCGTCGCTTCTGCCGGGAATGACCACCGGCTGGGTGCGAATGAGGCACCTCCTGCCATCCTGTCCATCTTCCTTGGGGATGAGCTTTCCGCCATCGTGGATGCGATCATCGCAGGAACCGATTACACAGACAAACAGAAGAAGCTGATATCTATCGGCGCCACAGTACTGCCGCACATTCCGGCAGACACCACAGACCGGAACAGGACCTCGCCCTTCGCGTTTACCGGAAACAAATTCGAATTCCGTTCTATTGGCTCCACGGCTTCGATCGCAAGCTGCAACATCGTGCTGAACACGATCGTTGCAGAAGAACTCTCTCGCTTCGCAGACGAACTGGAAAAGGCCGATGATTTCGATAACGCACTGACCACACTGATCCAGCGGGAGCTGACCGCGCACCAGCGCATTATCTTCAACGGAAACGGCTATAGCGAAGAGTGGGTGAAAGAAGCAGAAAAACGGGGGCTGGCAAACCTGAAGACCACCGTAGACGCACTGCCCTCTTTCATCGACGAAAAGTCCATCGCGCTCTTCACAAAGCAGAATGTCTTTTCTGAAACCGAGCTGCACGCACGTTATGAAATCCTGCTTGAAAACTACTACAAGACCATCGACATCGAGGCGCATACCCTGATCGCGATGACGAAAAAGAACGTGATGCATGCAGCAACAACCTATGAATCATCCCTTGCCGATGCGCTTTTGAAGAAAAAAGAAGCAGGCGTTCCCGCAAAAGTTGAGGAATCGCTGCTTGAAAACGCAGGCGAGATCACAGAAAGCATCTATACCGGCCTTTTGAAGCTGGAGGACGACGCAGAAAAGGCGGAACATCTTGATGCGGACATCCTGGAACTGGCAAGATTCCGCAAAGACGTACTGCTGCAGGACATCGACACGCTCGGTGCTTCCATCAGCAAGCTGGAAGAAGTCATCCCTTCGGAATACTGGCGTTATCCGACCTATGCGGAGATGCTGTTCTCGATCGGCGAGGAAGCTGCGCGCTAAGACCGGTGCCTGGACGAAAAAGAATCACGCGGATCTGGTGAAAACCTCCGCACACAGCCATGCACACAAGCACTTCAGACGGTTTCATTTTCCGGTACGCCCGGAAAGTGGAGCCGCCTCTGTGACTTTATAAGAAGCATAGACCAAAGGAGTTCTCCCATGAAAAATGATAAAAACCGCCCGTTCGGGCTTTATGACCCTCAATTTGAACAAGATAACTGCGGAATTGGCGCTGTCGTCAGCATCAAGGGCATCCCGACCCACCAGACTGTCTCCGACGCCCTTTCCATCGTGGAAAACCTGGAACACCGCGCCGGAAAAGATGCAGAAGGAAAAACCGGGGACGGCGTAGGCATCCTGCTCCAGATCTCACACAAATTCTTCCGCAAGGCTGCGGCAGAATGCGGCATCACCCTCGGTGACGCGCGGGATTACGGAATCGGTGTCTTCTTCTTCCCGCAGGAAGAACAGCAGCGCTGCCGGGCACAGAAACTGTTTGAAATCCTCGCTGCCAAAGAAGGACTGGAATTTCTGGGCTGGCGCAAAGTCCCGACTGCGCCGCAGCTCCTCGGAAGCCTTGCAAAAAGCTGCATGCCTGCCATCTACCAGGGATTCGTGAAGCGACCGGAGACAATAGAACAGGGACTGCCTTTCGACCGGCGGCTCTATTGTCTCCGGCGGCTCTTCGAACAGACGGGTGGGGACAGCAGCTATGTCGCTTCCCTCTCTTCCCGTACCATTGTATACAAAGGCATGCTGCTTGTACACCAGCTGCGCAGCTTCTATCTGGATCTGACATCACCGGACTATGAATCCGCTATCGCGCTGGTACACAGCCGTTTTTCAACAAATACCACGCCCAGCTGGGAACGTGCGCATCCAAACCGCCTCATTGTCCACAATGGCGAAATCAACACGATCAAGGGAAATGCAGACAAAATGCTCTCCCGTGAAGAGACCCTTGCTTCGGATTACCTGCAGGGCGATATGGCGAAGATCCTGCCTGCAATCAAACCCGGTGGCTCGGATTCCGCTATGCTGGACAATACCCTGGAATTTTTCATGATGAACGGGATGCCGCTGCCTCTGGCGCTGATGATTACCATTCCGGAACCCTGGGCAAACAACAAGGCAATGGATCCCGGGCGGCGTGATTTTTATGAATACTATGCAACGATGATGGAACCCTGGGACGGTCCGGCTTCCATCCTGTTTTCCGACGGGGATACCTTTGGTGCGGTTCTCGACCGGAACGGCCTGCGCCCTTCGCGCTATTATGTCACCCGCGATGATTACCTGATTCTGTCTTCAGAAGTAGGTGTCCTGCCGATCGACGAGAAACGGATTGCCAGAAAAGACCGGCTTCGTCCCGGAAAAATGCTTTTGGTAGACACAGTTTCCGGAACCCTTGTGGACGATGAAGACCTCAAGGCACAGTATGCGAACCGGAACCCTTACGGACAGTGGCTGGACCAGAACCTTGTGAAACTTGCAGACCTGCATATCCCGAACCACAAGATCCCGGAACTGGACAAGGCACAGCGCCTCCGCCTCCAGAAGGCATTTGGCTATTCCGCGGAAGATGTACGCGAAACCATCTACCAGATGGCGCTTTCCGGCGGCGAAGGAATCGGCGCGATGGGCGTGGATGTGCCCCTTGCAGTGCTCCAGCCGGACCGCCCGCTCCCGCTCTTTGATTATTTCAAGCAGCGCTTCGCGCAGGTGACAAACCCGCCGATCGACTCAATCCGTGAAGAAGTCGTAACGGCAACCACAATCTTCCTGGGCGGCTCCGGAAACCTTCTGAAAGAGAACGAAGAAAACTGCCGGATGCTGATGATCCGCAACCCCATCCTGACCGGAACAGACCTTCTGAAGATCCGGAATATGAAAAAACGCGGCTTCTCCGTGGCAGATGTTTCGACGACCTATTATAAAAATACCTCTTTGAAAAAGGCTCTCGAACATTTGTTTGTCGAAGTGGACCGTGCATACAAGGATGGTGCAAACATTATCATCCTCTCCGACCGCGGCGTGGATGACAATATGCTCGCAATTCCTTCGCTGCTCGCGGTTTCCGCGCTCCAGCACCACCTGGTGCAGACCAAGAAGCGTACCCAGCTTTCCGTAATTCTGGAAACCGGAGAACCCAGGACGGTCCACCATTTCGCGGCACTCCTGGGCTACGGTGCTTCAGCCGTCTGCCCCTACCTCGTGCAGGAAAGCATCCGGGATCTGATTGAAGATGGCACGCTGGATAAAGACTATTATGCAGCCGTGGATGACTATAATGAAGCCGTCATCACCGGCATTATCAAGATAGCCGCAAAAATGGGCATCTCCACCATCCAGTCTTATCAGGGCGCAAAGATCTTCGAGTGCAT
>CADBTO010000292.1 GCA_902797565.1 uncultured Lachnospiraceae bacterium | reverse complement strand
ATTCGCTGCTGTACTGGTAATAATCGCTCCCTGCGATGTATTTCTCATACAGCCGCCCCGCATAAATGAAGAACCGCATCGGCATGTACGGGCCCGACGTGCTCTGGTGCTCCCACAGGTTCATCTCGCACGACACGATGAATGAGATGTCGTTATGTCCGCAATTTGGGTTACCAGCCACTCGCTTCTGCTCCTGGCTCCATTTTCCCTCATTTCCACCAAAAACGTTTATTCTATCTTTCCAGTATACCACAATACCTGGCAGATTGAAACCATCGCATCCCATGCCCGGTACCCAAAGAAAAAAGGGAGCGGCAAAGCCACTCCCTTTTTTGCGTTGGGATACGCAGTGAAAATTCCCGGCAAAGCCAAGTTTCCCCACGCAACCTCATTTTTTAATCATCAATAAACTTATCATGAACCGCTTTCATCGCCCGATCCACATCATCCAGATTGATCAGCACCGTAATCCGGATTTCGGATGTTGCGATCATCCGGATATTCACACCTACATCAAAGAGCGCCTCAAACATCTTCGCGGCAACACCTGCATGGGTCTGCATCCCGGCACCAACGATGGAGAGCTTCGCCACGTTCTCTTCTTCCATAATCTTCTGGATGGTAAGCCGCTCCTTGTTCTCCTTGAGGATCTGCACTGCCTCCCTTGCCTGTGCCTCGTCCACCGTAAAGGAAATGTCCTTCGTATCCTCCCGTCCGATAGACTGGATGATCACATCCACATTGATATTGTGCTTTGCAAGCAGGTCAAAGACCTTGAAAGCAATCCCGGGACTGTTCTTTACACCGATCAGAGCGATCCGGGCTGTATTCTTATCCACGGCAACGCCGCTCACCAACATACTCTCCACGCCTTTTACCTCCTTCACAATCGTGCCCTCTGCCGTCGTCAGGCTCGAACGCACCACCAGTGTCACGCCGTATTTCTTTGCCATCTCCACAGAACGGTTATGCAGCACCTTTGCCCCCAGAGACGCCAGTTCCAGCATCTCATCATAGGAGATTTCTTTCATCTTCTTTGCATTTGGAACGATCCGCGGGTCAGCCGTATAGACGCCTTCCACATCCGTATAAATCTCGCATGCATCCGCACCGAGTGCCGCGGCAAGCGCCACTGCTGTTGTATCAGAGCCCCCGCGTCCCAGTGTCGTAATATCGTCAAACTTATTGATTCCCTGGAACCCCGTGACAATCACGATCTTTCCCAGATCCAGCTCACTGCAAATCCGGTCTGTATCAATCCGTTTGAATTTCGCATTGGAATATTTGGATGTCGTGTGCATCGCCACCTGGAACGCGTTCAACGAGATCGACGGCACACCCAGGCTCGCCATTGCCATAGACATCAGCGCCACCGATGTCTGCTCCCCACAGGCCAGCAGCATATCCATTTCCCGCTTCGGCGGGTTCGGATTGATGGACTGCGCCTTCTCAATCAGCTCATCTGTTGTATCTCCCATTGCAGAAAGTACAACCACGACTTGATTTCCTTTTTTATAATCCTCAATGCAGCGGTTCGCCACATTAAAAATTCTTTCCTTGTCGGCAACTGAACTGCCGCCGAATTTTTTTACGATCAGCATACCCTCTCCTATAGCATCCGAATCACGGAAAGCTCTCCCTTTGTCCTCAGTGCATCCGCCCGCTTTGCCAACTCTCCTTCCGGCATCAGGGAAGTCGTAAAGCCTACTTCTCCATCAATCCCAACATCGATGTAGTCCACCACGCCAAACGCTTTTTCAATCTGCTCGTCTGTTGCCCTGGTTCTTCCGAAGTAGCGTGCCTGCACTTTTTCTGCATCTGCCAGTTCCAGCTTTTCCGGATTCCATTCCAGATATAGATTGTTCTTTAGATTTTTTGCCATTTCCACGATGTCACCCACCACAGCACTTGCGGTCGGCAGTTTCCCCGCACCACTGCCATAGAACATGGAATCTCCCAGCATATTGCCTTTAACGAAGATTGCATTAAATACATCATTCACATGGTACAGCGGGTTGGAAGCAGGAATCAAATATGGTGCAACACGGCACACATAGGTATCCCCCACCCGCCTGCTGGTCGCAAGCAGCTTAACTTCCCTGCCGATCTTCTTGGCATATTTGAAGTCCGAAGCAGTGATCTTCGAAATCCCCTCCGTGGGAATATCTTCATAATCCACCTGCTGGCCTGCCACGAGGCTGGTCAGGATGGCGATCTTCCGGCAGGCGTCATAGCCTTCTATGTCGGCAGTAGGGTCTTTCTCCGCATAACCTTTTTCCTGTGCCTCTTTCAGAACCTCGTCAAACTCCTTTCCCCAGAAGGACATCTTGGAGAGCATATAGTTCGTCGTCCCATTGACAATCCCAATAATCTCTTCGATGACGTCCCCGGTCAGGCAGCTCTGCAGCGGCCGGATAATCGGAATCCCGCCTCCCACAGACGCTTCAAACAGGAAATTCACATTCTGCTCCCGGGCAATCGCGATCAGCTCCGCACCTTTGTCTGCCACCAGCGCCTTGTTCGACGTCGTGACGCTCTTTCCTGCAAGCAGCATCGCTTTCACGAAGGTATAGGCAGGCTCAACCCCGCCCATCGTCTCCACCACGATATCTATTTCGTCATCTTCTGCAATTTGTTTATAATCTTTCACGATTTTTTTCTGGATGGGATCCCCCTCAAAGTCCCGGAGATCAAGGACAGACTTCACTTCCAGCTCCTGTCCCACCCGATGCGCAATGACCTCTCGGTTTTGCTCCAGGATTTCGACTACGCCGGAACCGATCGTCCCATATCCCATCACAGCTACCTTCAGACTCATATAATCTTCCCTTTCTCCTTTCAGATCCGTGCCAACAAGGGCAAGGATGCCCGAAAAATCATTTTTACCGTAATACTCTACCACAGTGTCCGCAAAAAAACAAGCCCCGGCAGAAAAACCTTATCTGCCGGGGCGCTTGATTTTTGTTCTTATTTTATTCCGCCTTTGAGAACATATCCTTGCCTACGCCACAGATGGGGCACACCCAATCATCCGGCAGGTCTTCAAATGCTGTCCCGGCAGCAATCCCGTTGTCCGGATCGCCCACAGCCGGGTCATACTCATACCCACAAGGATCACATACATACTTGTCCATAATATAAATTACCTCCTTATTTTAGAACTCCTTGGTGCGCTTGTCATGCCCGTTTATGCGGCTCATTTTCGCAGGCTTTGCCTGCTCAAATAAACCGCTCCTCTGGCAGGGTGCAGACCTTCGCTTTGCTCAGGGCTGCACCCTGCTTTGCGACAAACGCGCAGTCGGAGTTTTTTTACGAACTCCTTGGTGCGCTTGCCATGCCCGTTTATGCGGCTCATTTTCGCAGGCTTTGCCTGCTCGAACAATCCGCCTCTCACTCATCCCCGCCCGTATTCCGCTTGGGGCAGCCCAGACTCAGCCACTTCAGATAGCTGCCCATAAACGGATCGAGCGCGCCGTCCATCACGGCATCCACGTTTCCGGTCTCTTCGCCGGTCCGCAGATCCTTGACCATTTTGTATGGCTGGAAGACATAGGAGCGAATCTGGTTGCCCCAGCCGATTTCTGTCACTTCACCCCTAATCCCGGCAGCTTTCGCCTGGTTTTCTTCGACTTTCAGCATAT
>CADBTO010000291.1 GCA_902797565.1 uncultured Lachnospiraceae bacterium | reverse complement strand
GTCAGGAAGCGGAAGCACGGCGGGCGGAGCGGCGTCAGGAAGCGGAAGCACAGCAGGCGGCAGTGGCGCGGCGCCAGGAAGCGGAAGCACGGCGGACGGAGCGGCAGCAGGCAGCGATGCACAGACGCAGGCTCCTGCGGCAGATACGGCGAAGCAGGGAGAAGCCGGAAATACGGCAGACACGGGAAGTACCGGGGAGAACGCCCAGGCAGCAGGAGCGGGCCAGGATGATGCGTCCCAAGATAAAGAGACGGACAACGCATCCGGATCCAAGGAGAAGCCCGCGAAGAAGGGAACGGTTCTGAAAGACAGTAAGAACAAGATTCGTTATACCGTACTGTCCAGCAGTGCGAAAGCCCCGAAGGTGTCTTTTAAGGCATCATTAAATAAGAAGGCAGCGAAGGTGACGATCCCGCAGACGGTAAAGATTGATGGCGTTACATACCAGGTCACGGCGATCGCGGATGGTGCGCTTAAAAACCACCGGAAGCTGAAGACGGTGGTGATCGGGAAGAACGTGACCAAAATGGGGAGCAAGGTCTTTGAAGGCTGCAGCAGCCTGACGAAGATCACGATCAAAGCGGCCGGGCTTTCGAGCAAGAACCTGAATAAAAACACGTTTTCCGGTGTTCCGGAAAAAGCTGGGATTTTGGTTCCGGCGGCGAAGCGTAAGGCGTATGAAAAGCTGTTCCGGAAGAAAGGGCTGGCAAAGCAGGTAAAGGTGGAGAAAATTAAATGAAGAATTATATTAAGGGCAGACTTAAAGATATGAAAAACGGCTGGAAACGCGCGGCAGCAGGCGTTCTTACGGCTGCGATGGCGGCAGGGCTGGCGCTGGGCAGCCCGGTGGAGGCGTATGCGGCGGCGGAATCAGCCGCATCGCTGGAAGAACTGGCGGAGATTGTTACAGCGCACGGCCTGAAACGGGAGTCATCGTTCGATGTTACCTATACGGGGGCGGACAAGGATCTGGATGAACTGTTTGACGCAGAAGGGGATTTTTTTGATTCGACCCTGACGATGCATGACGACCCCTCCACATCCGATGATGCGGACTACCTGGCAGGGATGATGAACTGGGAAGCGGATGATACCCTGAGCATGAAAGGGGACACGCTCTATTTCAATCTCAAGTATTTTGATACGCTGGAGCAGACCCGCTATGTCAACGAGCAGATCCCCCAGATTCTGTCAGAACTTGGCGTGGCAGGGATGGGCAATTACGAAAAGGTGGTGGCGGTGCATGATTATATCTGTAAGCTGATCACCTACTCGTCCACGGGAGCGGATGCGGAATCCTCGGTGTATGGCGCGCTGGTGGACCATAAGGCGCTTTGCAACGGCTACGCGCTCTGTATGTACAAGTTCCTGGTGGAAGCAGGCGTCCCGTGCAAATTCATTGGCGGAAAGGCGGGAACCGGCCGGGATTCCGGGGCGCATGCGTGGAATATTGTGGCACTGGGAGACCGGTGGTACAATGTGGATCTGACATGGGATGATGACGACGAAGCGGGCAGCTTCGGGTATGATTATTTCCTGAAGGGCAGTACGGATTTTGACGCGGCGGATCCGGGGGAAGTCCATACGATGGACAAGCCTTACCGGACGGGTGCCTTCGCGGCGGCGTTCCCGATCGCGAAAACCGCGTTTGATCCCAAGACGATGAGCGATGAGAATCACAGCGTGACGATCGGCGGAAACGGCGGCGCGCTGGAAGATTCTGCGGAGGCTGCGGAAGCTGCCAGCGGGCAGAAAACGTATAAGATCGGGGATCTGGTTGAAGGGAAGTATCCTTCTTCGGGAACGTTTGCGGTCAAGAAAGGGAAGAAGCAGTTCCTGCAGCTGTACATCAAATCCGGAATGGACCAGGTGGTCAGCAAGGTGACATACAAGGTCACGGCCGGGAAGGCCTGCGTGAAGTCCATCAAAAACGAGGGGCTTTGCACGGACGAGGAAAGCGGCCTGCCGTTTACGGAGCTTTCTTTCAAGGGAAAGAAGAAGGGCAAGGTTTCTGTGAAGATCGTGCTGAAGCTGAAGAATGGGCAGAGCCTGGGCTCTACGTTTAAGGGGAAGGTGAAATAGGATAACGAAGATGGAAAGGGGCAGCCGATGCGGGCTGCTCCTTTTTATCGCGCGGGCTGCGTATGGAATGTTTCGGCATACGCCGACGCAGCCCGGCGGCGAGCAGAGAGGATTTGCATCCCCTTGCTCGATTGTGATGGGGTGACAATGCAATCTATTCGAATGATCGAATCATATAAGAGGGCATTTTCCATAGC
>CADBTO010000290.1 GCA_902797565.1 uncultured Lachnospiraceae bacterium | reverse complement strand
GCCCCCGCCCGCACCGCCCAAGGCACCTGCGCCGCCGCCCGCACCGCCGCAGCCGCCTTCCAGGACGGCATCGACGCCCGGCGTCAAGCGCGCAAACTTCAACGACCCGATCAACCGTGCCCCGACCAAATGCAAGTTCTGCGGAGGTGCCGTGGAAATGATTCGGGTCGGTACCTATGCCTGCCAGAGCTGCGGGAAAGAAAACTATGATTATTTCCAGACCATCCGGAACTATCTGCGGGATAATGGCCCCGCTCCGCCTGCCGTTCTGGCAAGCGACCTGCGCCTGCCCCTCAAGGTCATCAATAAGTTCCGGGAGGAAGAAGGGATGTAGCACTGTGCTGTAACCGGGCAGGGCGGGGGGCGC
Organism: uncultured Lachnospiraceae bacterium; assembly: GCA_902797565.1. GTDB lineage: Bacteria > Bacillota > Clostridia > Lachnospirales > Lachnospiraceae > Weimeria. The sequence goes on along the minus strand of CADBTO010000290.1, from coordinate 5,238 downwards.
CCGGCTTTGCCGGTGCACCCTGTCGCATAAAAGAAGAGCAGGAGAATGGCATTTTCCCCTGCTCTTTTTTTCTCTTTTCCGTTTGCCGGCTAACCCAGATCAACTTTGACCGTCTTCGTTTTGTTTACAGCGTCTGTCTTCTTCGCCCCGCTGTTTGGCGAGCCAAATTCCTGTACCCAGTATTTTTCACCGTTTACTTCGATGCAGGCAATCCCGATGCTCGTAAAGCTTTCACTGAGCATATTCCGGCGATGCCCCTGCCCCTCGTAGTCTTCGTCCGTCTCCTGCCATGCCGTGAACGCGTCGTTCATCGTCATAATCGAAGAGGTGCCCATGGCAATGTTCTCTCCCATCGCCCGGTATACGCCATCCGGATAAAGGGAGAAGCAGTCTTTTCCGTTCGGACGGGTATGGGAAAAGGAAAGGACGATTTCCGCTGCCCGCCGCATCGCGATCTTTTCCAGGGTATAGTCATAGGACAGTTTTTTGAGTCCTTTCACCCGGACTTTTTTGCTGTTGTTCTCGTTCCAGTACCAGGCATCATCGCCTGTCCGGAACGCATTGACCTTGGACTTCATTTTGCGGGCATCTTTTTGATAATATTTCCCTTTTACTTTCTTTGTCGCTGCTTCAGCCTGAATGACTTCTCTGCCCGGAATGGCCGCTGCAGGAGAAACGCCCCCTGCCAGAAGGCCGGCAGCCAGCACTGCCGCAAGCAGGCACTTTGCCATTTTTTTGCTTCTTTTTTTCTGTGTTTTCTGCGTATGGTTCTTCATCGTCATGTTCCTCCTATGCTCAGCCTGGTCTGCCCGGCTCCAGGTATTCGCTTTGGCCTGCGATGGCCGCCCCTTCCCTGCAAAGCGCATCCAGTTCCCGGTATACCCGTGCAAGGGGCAGCCCAACAACATTGTTATAGTCCCCCTCGATCCGCCGCACCAGGATTGCGCCCCGGCCCTGGATGCCATAGGCACCTGCCTTGTCCATCGGCTCGCCGGTCTGGATGTACGCCTGGAGCAGCTTTCGGTCCGTTTCATACATCTCCACGCGGGTCTCTTCATAGAATGCCCGCTCCTGCAAAGCTTTCCCCTGCCTGCGCAGCAGCGTCACGGCCGTGATGACCGTATGCACGCGGCCGGACAGGAGGCAGAGCATATCCAGTGCCTCCGCAGCGTCCGCCGGCTTTCCAAGGATCTCCCCGTCATAGCAGACCACAGTATCCGCGCCGAGGATCCAGCGGTTTTCATATGCGGCGGCCCCGGCAAGTGCTTTTCGTCTGGATAGTTCCATAGGGATCCGGTACACCTGGTCCGGATGATCTTCCACATCCCGTGCCAGCTCCGCTCCGACTGTTTCATACACATCAAAGGTTTCCACATCAAACAAAATGCCCGCCTGCGCAAGCAATTCCCGCCTGCGCGGCGAGCCGCTGGCGAGGATGAGCCTGGGTAACGTCTGCATGTCCCTGCCCTCCTGATTTTCCGTTATCTCCAATTTTCTATGAACCCTTCTCCCAGTGCTTCGCCCACACTGCCGATCACCATAAACGCCCGGCGGTCGATTCTGCGCACCGTCTCCTTGAGTGCGGCGATCTCTTCCCTGCTGCAGACGCAAAAAAGGATGCTGCGCTCCCTGCCCTCATACATGCCTGTGGCCTGGATCGAAGTCACGCCGCGGCCCAGTGCATCGAGGATGTATTCAGCAATCATCTCGTTTTCCTCGGAAATGATCAGCGCCATTTTCGCCTTCCTGCCACGGCTCACGATGTGATTGCATGCCACGTGGATCAGGTACATGCAAAGCGCCGCAAACAGCATATGTTCCAGGTTAAAGACCACAGCTCCCAGAACAACGACGCATCCGTCCAGGAATGAGGCAAACGGCCCCGGGCGGATCTTCCGCAGCCAGGGGATGTCCGCTTTTTCTGCCAAATGCTGCAGGGATTCTGCCAGGAGCCGTGTCCCTCCGATGGAAGCGCCGGAAGACAGCAGCACAGCTGTGCCGGCTCCAAAGAGCAGGCCGCCATAAATGGCCACCAGGAGCAGGTTTTCTGTCAGGGTCGGCATATCCGGGAGGACCGCCAGTTCAACGGACAGGATGCACCAGGACAAAATCGAACGGCTGATTCTGGATATCCCTTCCACAAAGCCTGCAAACAGGAAAATCGGCAGGTTCAGCACGGCGACTGGCAGCCACAGCGGAACCGGAAAGCCAAACAGAGACTCCCCGGCAAAATGTGCAATGATCGCAAGTCCCGGAACGCCCTCGATGACGAGCACCACCGGATCAAACACATATTTAAGCGCGAGTGCCAGAAACGTTGCTCCTACAAACAGCCGCAAGGCGTCTTTCCATTCCAGTTTTTTCTGCTGGCTTCCCATAACGGATCTCCCATCCCCATCAGGTGTGCAAAAACGTTTATATCCTGTTTATGCCACAAAATAGCCGTCCTGCTGGTACAAATACGCATCCAGCCGCGCCTGGTCCGCGTCATCCAGCTGGATTTCCCCGTTTTCCAGCAGGCAGGCATGCTGCGCGTCAAATGCAAACATACGGTAGATAATGACGTTCATCTGCTCTCCCACTTCCACAGGGCGCCGTTCCAGCGACCTCCGTGCCACGAGCGTGGTTCCGCGCACATCCAGCAAAAGTTCCAGGCAGTTCCCTTTGAACATAATATCCTGGATGACTCCTTTTTCCGCAAATCCGAGCATTTTCTGGAATTTCGGATTGTCGCTCTTGAATGCCTCCACAAATTCCGGCCGGATCATTGCCCCCTGGTAGCCTTTCTTTTCCGAAAAACCACGGAACTTTCCATAGTCCTGGACAATCGTCCCTTCTCCAATGAACTGGGACACAAATGCTGTCTGCGGATGCTTGTAGATTTCAAGTGGGGAACCAACCTGCTCAACTCTGCCCGCATTCGTGACAATAATCGAATCTGCGACTTCCACCGCCTCATCCTGGTCATGCGTAACGAAAATGCTTGTGATCCCGACTTTGTAGATCATATTCCGCAGCCAGGTCCGCAGTTCTTTCCGGACCTTTGCGTCAATTGCCGCAAAAGGTTCGTCTAAAAGCAGGAGTGAGGGGCGGGGAGCAAGTGCACGTGCAAACGCGACCCGCTGCCGCTGCCCTCCGGAAAGCTGGTTGGGGAAACGCTTTTCCATGCCTTTCAGCTCGGTCAGCTCCAGAAGCTCGTCCACACGCGCCCGGATTGTTTCTTTTTTCACTTTTTTTGCCTCCAGGCCAAACGCGATGTTGTCATACACATTCATATAGCGGAACAGCGCGTAGCTCTGGAATACGAAGCCAACGCCCCGTTCGGACGGAGACAGCCCGTTGACTTTTTTTCCATCAATATAGATTTCCCCGGAATCCGGTGCTTCCAGCCCCGCAATGATCCGGAGGATCGTCGTTTTCCCGCTGCCAGAGGGGCCCAGCAGCGCGGTAAGGCTTCCTTTTCGGACACGCAGATCCACGTCTTTGGAAGCCGCAAACCCGTCATACCGCTTGTTGATCCCTTTTAATTCTACATAATCTGACATGATTCATTCGAACTCCTGTTCTTTCGAAGCAATCTGCCGCGCACAAACAGTGCCAGGACAGAGAGCAGCACCAGTACGGAAGAAACGGCAAAAGCCGCCGTGACAGAATCCGCATCTCCGGACAGATACAGCGCGTCAATTTCCAGCGGGAGCGTAAACGTTTCACCCCTGGTCTTGGAAAGCGCCGCAACGGCACCGAATTCCCCCAGTGCCCGTGCCCCGCACAGTATCATACCATAAACCAGGGGGCGCTGCATAGCGGGAAATGTAATTTTCCTGAAAATCGTCCATCCGTTGGCCCCCATAACAGCCGCTGCCTCTTCTTCATCCCGTCCCTGCGCGTTCAAAACCGGAATAATCTCCCGTGAAATAAACGGGAAGGTTACGAAAATCGTGGCAAGCACGACGCCGGGCAGCGCAAACACAATCTGGATATCCGTGCCAAGCCATGCATTCAGCCGTTCCAGCAGCGGATATGCCCAGCCAAGTCTTCCAAACATCATAATATACGACAATCCGGCAATTACTGGTGAAATGGAAAATGGCAGGTCAATCAGTGCCGAAAGCAGCTGCTTCCCCCGGAAATCAAAACGGGTCAGGGCATATGCTGCCACAATGCCAAAAAACGTGTTCACGAGCAGCGTGATGAATGTTGCAAGGAGCGTGACCAGTAAGGCACTTCGGACATATGCCGTGGAAAGGGACTGGAAGTAAAACGGCAGCCCTTTTGCAAACGCGCCCCGCAGCACGGAGCAGAGCGGAATGACAAGCATCAGGAGCACAAAACAGCAGCTTCCAAAAATCCCCAGGGCACGCAGCCCCCTGCTTCGGGGCAGCTGGCTTCCGATGCTCTGTCCTGCCGTCTCCGTACTTCCAGACGTCCGCTTTGCCGCGACGATCTGGATGATATTGACCAGCAGCAGAACCGCAAAAGAAATCACGAGCAGGCAAAGCGCGATCGCCGTGGCGCTCCCATAGTCCATGTAATTCAATTTTTGCATGATCATATAAGAAACAACCTGGGTATGATTTTTGACATTATTCCCGGAGATATAGATCACGCTGCCGTATTCCCCGATGCCGCGGGCAAATGCCATGCCAAACCCGGTGAGCAGGGCGGGGAGCAGTTCCGGCAGGATGACCCGTCCAAACGCCTGGAACGGCGAAGCCCCCAGCACGTATGCTGCCTCTTCATAGGCAGGGCTGAGTTTTTCCAGAACCGGCTGGACCGTGCGCACCACGAAAGGAATCCCGACGAAGACCAGGGCGACCAGAATGCCCGCATGCGTATAAGACACTTTGATGCCCAGTTTTGCAAGCGGCGCGCCCAGTTCCCCACTGCCGGAGTATAGCTTGGACAGCGTGATACCTGCCACTGCCGTCGGCAGGGCAAACGGCAGCTCAACCAGCCCGTCAAGCAGGCGTTTCCCCGGAAATTCATAGCGGACCAGCACCCATGCAAGAACCAGTCCGAAAAAGGAATTGATTACAGCTGCCAGAAAAGCAGCCGAGAGGCTGGTTTGGAATGCGAACCACACCTCTTTTTTTGTTACGACCTGCAGAAACTCTGTAGGACTCAGGGTGAACGCATGTCCTAATACAGAAGACAGCGGAACCAGGATCAGCCCGGTAAGCATAAAAATGGTTATCCCAAGGGTCAGCCGAAACCCCGGGATAACACGGATTTGTTTTT
>CADBTO010000289.1 GCA_902797565.1 uncultured Lachnospiraceae bacterium | reverse complement strand
TCCTTATTTAAGAACTCCTTTGTGCGCTTATCAATCTGTGATACTGCGGCCCCATTCATCAGGCAAGCTGATGAATGACACCGCTCCCTATTGCTTCTTATTCCGCAGGCGCTGGACGCGCTCTGCGGTCTTCTTCGCGTTCTGGCGGGCGCGGGAGGAGCGTTTTTCGCTGCGCCGCTGCTCCTTTTCCAGCGTGGCCGCCTCCTTGCGGAGCCTGCGCTCATTCAGCGACTGCGCACGCTGCCGTGCCTTCTCGATCAGGATCTTTTCTTTCTTCTTCCGTTTGGCCTCAAGCGCCTGCGCACGCTTCTGCTTCCGGAGTGCCCTTGCTGCGTCTTCCCGTTCCTGTTCCACCTCTTCCGCCGGACGCTTCGTGGCAACAAGCCGCGGATCCCCCTCCGGCGCACCGAACTGGCAGAACACATCCGATATGTCGATAATATCGACTTCTTCCCATTCCCATTTATCTTTCATCGAAATCCGCTTGCGGTAAAGCTTCATCCAGCCCGACCCGTTCCCGGACGTCAGAATTTCAAAGCGGCTGCCGCTTCCGTCACAGGGAATGTATTTCTTTCTGGTAAAGCCATCTTCTCTGCAGGACACACACAGTACAATCCGACTCATCGGTGTTTCCTGCAGCAGTTCCCAGATCCGCCGCCCTTTTTTGTGTTTCGTGCGGAATTTCGTCTTCGTCAATTTCCAGAATTTCGAAAAATTGAATTCAAACAGGTCTCCTTCATACCAGACACCGGACACCACCTGTTCCATAGACTGCATCGCCTTGATCCGGACCTGCCCGCCAATTACCGCAAATGCAGAACGATCCAGCTTTTGCCCGGTCTTTCTGCTGACCAGTCCGGATCCCTGCAGGAACGTCCATGGTTCAATAAAATGCTTGCCCCAGCATTTGTCCGCATACCCCGCATCTGAAGTCGGAATATATTTTTCTCCATCCAGCGTTATTGCCCCATCGTAATATGTCAATAAGCCTTCCGCATGCCAGAAAAAATCCGAAACATCCAATTCTCTCGCCGCCCAGCTGGTTGCATACCCTGCATTGAACGCGATTTTTTTATCAAAAGACAAATCCCAATAGATTTCCCCAAAATCCGAATGGTATTCCGGATGCATCCGGATTGCTTCCTGGGACTGGCAGACCCGCCCGATGGAACGGTTCTCCGTCATAAAGGATTCCCCGGCACTGACCAGCAGAGGCAGGCTGTCCTTGATCGACACATCATCCCAGCCCAGATACCGGTTGATCGTCTTCCCGCCTTCCCCAAGAACCCCGGCACTGACCAGCAGGTGGGACGGCTTGCCAAAGATCGGACGTTTCTCCACCGGTTTCGGATTCACTGCATAAAAATCAATAAAAAATGTCCTGATTTCCCCCGTATGTACACTCTTTGCCCGGAAAACATGCCTCCATATATCAAAACCTTCGCTGGCAAGCGGGCCTTTCAGCATAAACGCATCCCGATACACATCCGAATGGTTTACTGAATGATTTGCACCTTCCCCGCTCCCCAATGTTTCCTTTATTTTTGAAATATTTGGTAATTCCATAAAATTTCTCCTTGCAAAACAGAAAACATTATAGTATAATGCGTAAGTGTCAGCAACACAGATGGAGAAGTATCGAAGTGGTCATAACGAGGCGCACTCGAAATGCGTTTGTCGGTTTATCCCGGCACGAGGGTTCGAATCCCTCCTTCTCCGTTTTTTATTTCCCCTGTCCCATCCGGGACAGGGATTTTTCTTTGTAAGGCGATGCAGGGATCAAAACGAACTGATCTTGTCATCCGACGCATCCACATCGTCGTTGATCTTCCGAATTTCCACCTCATAGGAATAATTCGAATCCACGAAGACTGTCGCGGTATCACCGACTTTCTTACCCATAATCGCTTTCCCCAGCGGCGATTCAATACTGATCTTCCCCTCCAGCGCATTGCTTCGGATAGATGTCACGATCTTATAGTCTTCCTCCATGTCATCCTCCGGGAAATACAGCGTCACCACGTTGTTCATCGAAACTTTCCCTTCCGCAGATTCTTCAGACACAATCGTGGCACGCTTCAGCATATTCTCCAGATACCGGATCCTGCTGTCGTTCTGGTTTTTTGCCCGCTTCGCAGCGTAATATTCAAAATTCTCCGAAAGATCCCCCTGCGCCCGTGCCTCTTTCAGGTCTTCCAGAAGCTTCGGACGCTGATTCAGTTTCCGGTCATCAATCTCCGCCTGGATCTTTTCCACATCAGATTTCGTCAGTCTTTCTGCCATTTCCTATGCCTCTTTCATATATTTCCTCTCCAGCCCCCGGAGCATTTCCACACGCTCCGCATGGCGGCCGCCGCAGACCTCTGCATCCAGGAAACTTTTCACGATATCCTTTGCGAGCTCCGCGCCAACAATCCTGGCACCGAACGCGATGATGTTTGCCTCATTATGCTCCCGTACCAGATGGGCAGTCGTAGTGTCCGAACACACTGCCGCACGAATACCCGGCACCTTGTTTGCAGCCAGTGATATCCCCACGCCCGTGCCGCAGATCAAAACACCCCGGTCTGCCTCTCCCTTTGCCACGCAAAGCGCCACCTGCTCGCCAATCACGGGGTAATCCACACGCTCCGGCGTATCGGTTCCAAAGTTCACCACCTCATGCCCCAGTTCTTCCAGATATTTCTGGATCTCGAATTTCATCTCTACTGCTGCATGGTCATTTCCTAATGCAATTTTCATGATCGCGCTCTCCTTTTTGTGTTTCCCGGAAATCTATGGACTCCGTTATTTTGTTTACCGTTCCCCTTTGAGCGGGATCTGGAACGACTGCCCGCCCCATCTCCGCGTCCATCCATATACCCAAAGTACCACCGCCTCAAGCAGCCGCTTGAGGATGATCTGCGGTTCTTCTTTCCATTTATGGACAGGCTTTACCAAAACCGAACAGATACCCGCGCGTGAAGCGCCCCAGGTGTCTGTAAAGATCTGGTCTCCGATAAACAGCGCCTCGCTCCGTTTGATTCCCATTGTCCGAATCGAACGGATATAAGCTTTTTTCATCGGCTTGCCCGCTTTGTAAATATAATGGTCTGCCAGCACGGCCTCTGCAAAGGTTTTCACCCGGTATTCCTTGTTATTCGAAATCAACAGCGTCTTAAATCCGCATTTCCGCAGGTATCCGAAAAAACGGATTGCATGGAAATCTGCCGGCGCCCCATGCTCTACCAGTGTATTGTCGATATCGAAGATGATGCCCCGATAGCCCGCCCGGTACAGCGCCTCAAAATCGACATCATACACGCTTTCTATATAATCATCCGGAAACAACTTGCATTTTCGCCCCATAACGTTCTCCCTATCGGTTGAATGTAATCTTCGTTGCGACAAAATGATGCACTGCGGTCTTTTTCCGTTTGATCCGGATCTTCACCGTGCCCAGCTTGCCTCCGTATGGCTGGCTGCCATAGCCTTCATTCCCTTTATACCAGTATACATGGCAGGTCACATCATAGTAATTTCCACTGACATGCCGGATCCCGCCCACGCGCATTTCCGGATAACCCCCGTGCCATGCATCCGGCAGGCAGGAAAGGGTCTTTTTTGTTTCTTTTCCGAACAGACGTTTGGATTTGTTATCCCAGCGGTTGTCATTCCAGCGACGCAGAATATACTCCCGGCTGGCATTTTTCTTGAAATCATACGAGACCTTCTGCCCTTTCTTCAGAAGCTTCCCCATAAAGATCCCGACAGGAAGGTCGAATTCCTTTGCAAGATCCACCGCATGGTTTTTCAACACCTTGCTCAAATGGACTTTTTTCTTCTGTTTGAACTTCTTCCGGCTGCTTTGTGTCTTCGACACCACCACCGCCTTGTCCTTCGCACAGACCGGCTGTGAAACCGCCGATGCAGAAGGAAGCAGCAGGGACAGCGCCAGGAAGAATGCCAGTATTTTCTTTTTCATAATCCTTCACTCATTTCATTCAGATACTTCCATACGATTTTACATACACTACGATATTCTAATCGTTTGGAGAAAAAAAAGCAATGGAAAAATACAAGATAACAGGGAAAGACGTTTGTGAAAAGCATTTAGAAAACATTTATGCAAAAAAACTTGATATTGCAATTCATATATGCTAGTATGCAAAGAACAAGGGGTACTGTCCATAAAGAGATGGCAGGCGGTTTGACCTTTCGCATAGTGCGAAGCTTCGGCTTCCGTTAAGGAGGTGGTTTGCTTGGCAAAAAACTACAAAGAAAGGACAGGCAAAGATGCTGGAAATCATCGGTGTCACAGCCACAGTTGCCGGTGCAGTTATTGCACTTGTGCACCTCGTGTACGACATCGTAAAAGATGACAAAAAGCAGAACTGCGACCGCCATAATTCGACCCGGTAGGTCGCGGTTCTAATGTAACTAATGACTGAAAGGCCAGACCGTCTACCGATAGTACCTCTTGTTTCTTATATTATACCACCTGTTTATTTTTTTCAAGTCCTAAATACGGATTTTTCATGTTTTTCGGAAAAAAATATACGGGAACAAAAAAGAGAAAGGAAAAAGAACATTGAGCAACATCCCTTACAAAACCTATCTGGAAGAAAGTGAAATGCCACGGCAGTGGTACAACGTTCGCGCAGATATGAAGAAAAAGCCTGCGCCGCTCTTGAATCCCGGAACCGGGCAGCCAATGACAGCAGAGGAACTCTCCGGCGTCTTCTGCGAGGAGCTCGTGAAACAGGAACTCGATGATACCACTGCGTATTTCGACATCCCTGCGGAGATCCTGGACTTCTACAAGATGTACCGCCCGTCCCCGCTGACCCGCGCGTATTTCCTGGAAAAGCAGCTGGGTACGCCCGCACATATCTACTACAAATTCGAAGGCAACAACACCTCCGGCTCCCACAAGCTTAACTCTGCAATCGCGCAGGCATACTACGCGAAGAAGCAGGGGCTGAAGGGTGTCACGACTGAAACCGGTGCCGGCCAATGGGGTACTGCGCTTTCTATGGCATGCGCATATCTGGATCTGGACTGCCAGGTCTATATGGTGAAGGTATCTTATGAACAGAAACCCTTCCGCCGCGAAGTCATGCGTACCTATGGCGCCAAAGTGACACCTTCCCCTTCGATGGAC
>CADBTO010000288.1 GCA_902797565.1 uncultured Lachnospiraceae bacterium | reverse complement strand
TTGATGAAGCATCCGGGCGTTTGGATGATTCCAAGGGGTCTATGGAGATTTTCCTGGTATCCAGCAGGAAGCTTGGTACGGAGGCGCTCCTGAAAAAGCTTTATGCAACAGAAGGCGTCATTGCGGCAGAGCCGGATTATAAAATCGAGACACCGGCACCGGTGCTGGCAGATGCCGCGACCGGGGCGAATGGGACGGATGGAACGCCAATGCTGATCAGTCCGGCACCGGGGGCTTCGAATGCCGCGGGTTCTGCAAGTGCGGTCACGGAAAAACCGGAAGCGGTTGGAGATCTGACGGGCATGCAGTGGTACACAATGGATGAGAATGCGGCGAAGAGTCGTACCCCTGGCGCAGCTGCGGGCGGGGCGAAGAGCATCGGTGTTCCGGGCTGGAATGGAAAAGAGGACAATGCCAGCGGAACGATCTGTATAATGGATACGGGCATCGATACAACACATCCGGATCTGAAAAACGTCCTGTATACGTTTTCACCAGAGCAGCAGGCGAAATATGGCTGCGGCGAACATGGCATCAATATGAATGCGGCGCCCGGCACGGAAAAGGTGAAGGACATCAGCGACCATCTGATGCATGGCACGCATCTGGCGGGAATCGTGGCAGCAGAGTGGAACGGCTGGGGGGTTTCCGGAATTGCGAAGGGTGTGAAGGTCTTTGGTGTACGCGTGTTCGGGGATGATGGGATGGAGCAGTCCGAGACGGATGTCGTGCGCGGCTATGAATGGCTGGCAAAGGTGGCAAAGGATGTCAATCTGAAGGCAGTCAATGTCTCTCTGGGTTCCCTGCACGCCCAGCTTGTGCATACGATCATGGTAAACCGGCTTGGCGAGCAAGGCGTGAACACGGTCTTTGCATCCGGGAATATGAGCATGGATATGGACGAGAACGTGGATATGGGCGGGCAGAACAACAGCCCGTATGCGATCACGGTCAACGCGGCGACCCAGGATGGGAAGAAAGGGCATTTCTCCTGCTATGGACAGATGTCAACGGATGTGTTCATTACTGGTACGCAGATGCTTTCGACCGTGCCGGGCGCGGTGGAAGTACTGAATGTCGATGGCAGGCTGACGGATTACCATGATTACCACTGTTTCATTCCGGAAACCACGGATGCGAAGCATCTTTTAGGGAATGGCATAGAGAAATTCACGGGTGAAACACCTTCGGTACGTTTTTACGATGCATGCCCAATCAATCTTGATGGGACAGCAAATGCTGAGGCGAAGGAGATCGGGGTGAAAGCAAATGGTGCGGGGCTTGGCGTGGATGACGAAGCGTCCTGGTCGGTTGTGCCAAAGGAACTTCCAATGGATACGGGAACTAGGATGGCTTTGAGCTATAGTGCCGGGCGGTCGCTCTGGGCTGCAATTCCGCTTGGAAAAGAGGAGGATGCAGCGAAGAAGGCAAAGTGGCTGTCGTTGCGCGCTGCAGTCAATGACGAGAGCCATGTCTACAGCGGGTTTTCTGCAGTGCTTCTGACGAAAGAAGCAGGCGGGATTTCAAAAGTGGATATGCGTTATGACACTGCAGCGGGCGGAGGGGAAGTGGATACGGCAGTCCTGCCAAAACGCGGCGTGGCTGCCACGGCGACGAATAATATCAGCAACGTGCAATGGACGCCTATGTGTTTGGATCTTGAAACACTGGCTGCGGAAGTGAATTACTGCCATGAACATATGGATGCTGCAACGCGTGAAATGGCCGGGATTGACGATTCTGAGAAGGTTTCCGGTGTGTATGCCTGGGAGAAGGACGGGCAGAAATACCTTTTGGCGGAATATTCGCTTGCCTTGATGGAAGGTCCGGAGATGATCGAGGATTCCACAAAGCTGTATTTGGATCAATTTGCAGTTGGGGACAGCGAAGCTGCGACAGGCGCATATTATTATCTGACCGGGACGTCCATGGCAGCACCCTCTGTGGCAGCAGCGCTTTCCATCATTGCAAAGGATGAGCCGGAGAGCAGCACGCTTTCGGACGAGCAGCTGGCGGCGGAGGCACGGGAGCGTGCTGCGAAGCTGCTTGCTTCCGTGGATTATGACACGGATCTGGAGAAGCTCTGCAAGACGGGCGGCAGGGTGAACCTGCACGGCCAGAAGGAGTACACGAAGAAAGCGCCGCTTTTGAACCGTGCGGAAGTGGACGCCCAGGGTCTGCTGACGATTTCCGGGTATTTCTTTGGAAATGCGGAGACAGGGAAGCTTTATATTGATGGCACGGAAACAGCTGCCGCAAGCTGGGAAGACGGGAAGATTACCGTGGATACGCAGTCTCTGGCAGGCGGGTCGCATGTGGCAAAGGTCGTGAATGGTGATGCGGCTGTTTCACAGATCCGATTCAGTGCGCTCGGTTCAACGGACAGTGTACAGCTGTATGAGAACAAATATGCACTTCCGCTTTCTGATCCGGCATTTGCCAGCGACTACACGGATGGGTATTCCGGGAATATCGCAGCGGTTGGAGACAAGCTTTTTGTGATGGGAGCAGATTATATCGGGAAGTCCATCGCGCTCTGGTGCTATGACAAGACAGAAGGAAGCTGGAAGCGGGCAGCGGATCTACCGGATGCGATCAAGGGAATGAGCATAGAAAACAACGGCTTGGCGTCTATGTCCGGGAAACTCTATGTGTATTGCTACCGCAAGGGGCTGGAAGCTGGAAAGGAAGGGAAGCTGTGGTGCTATGATCCGGAGGCGGATGCCTGGGAAGACCAGGAGATCTCCGGTTTGAAGCCAGACTGCCAGCTGTTCGCGCTGGGCGGGAAACTGTTCCTGGCAAGCAATGAAGATGGCTTCCAGAAGGTGGATCTTACGAACCAGAAACTGGTGAAGGCTGATGGAAAGATGTTGATGAATGATGCGATCTATGAATGCCATTTTGCCGTTGCCGGGGACAGGCTGTATGTACTGGGCTGGTACTATGATTATGAAACAGAAAAAAATGTGCCGGTATTCGCAAGGTTTACCTATAATGCGATTCAGAACAAGTTCACGGAGGAAGACCTGACAGAAGTGTATGCATCATTTGGTACGGACCTGAATAACCAGCATGTTGCGCTGGCAGGGCTGCCGGACGGCGTGGCGGTGATCGGGGGCGGAGAAGTTTCGGATGCAGGCACGGTCATTTCCAGGCAGGATACGCATATCATCAAGAATGGCAAGAAGACGGCGGAGGTATACGGGAAGACGAGCTCGAACCATACGGTATTTGAGCCGCATGCGGTCTATAGCGGGAACCAGCTGTTTGTCCTGGGTGTAAATTCAGCGGAACCGGATGTGCTGTACCTGCGTTCTACGAAGCTGGGCATCAATCCGCTTTCTGCTTATGGTAAAAAAGCGGGTGTCAAAGCAGGGAAGAAGGTGACACTGAAGCGGTCGAAGGTGCTGGCTGTTTCTGATGGACAGGGCGCTGTGACCTATACGAAGAAATCCGGGAATGCGAAGATTACGATTGCAAAGAAAACCGGGAAGGTTACGGTGAAGAAGGGGCTGAAGAAAGGGAAGACTTATACGGTGAAGGTGGCGGTGAAAGCTGCCGGGAATGAGGACTATTCTGCCGGGACACGGACAGTGAAGTTCCAGGTGAAGGTGAAATAATGGAGAAATCACAGAGTACGCAGGAAATAGAAGCTGGATTTCTCCGGCGTTGTACAGACAAACTGTACGGAGGACTGAATATGGGATGGCCAGTGGTCATCCTGTATGCGGTCGGCACAGCAATCCTGACATCGTTGTTTTTGATCGTGCCGGTTTTCAAGGATACTTCGTTTGAACGGATGGGCGCGACCCTGGAAGCGTGGGTTTTCTTCGCTGTGATCGTTATGGCGAATTGCAAGAAGCCGCTTGAATCCGCGCTGAAGACCTTTGTCTTCTTCCTGGTCAGCCAGCCGTTGATTTACTTATTCCAAGTGCCGTTTTCGTGGCAGGGTTGGGGTCTTTTTTCCTATTATAAATACTGGTTTATCTTGACACTTGCGACGTTTCCGGCGGCGCTGGCCGGATGGTTTATCACGAAAAAGAACTGGCTGAGCGTCCTGATTTTTGCGCCGGTATTCGCACTGCTTGGATACACGGTTGCGGAGAGTGGCTCGCAGTGCATCCGGAATTTTCCGCATCTTCTGGTCACGTGCCTGTTCTGCGTGCTGCAGATCGTGCTGTACATCTATGTATTCTTTCCGGGCATCCTGCAAAAGCTGGTCGGGCTCCTCGTGCCCGTGATTGTTGTTGTGGTAATGACATTTACTCTGCCGCAGGTGGATCTGCAGGCAACGGAGCAGCTGCCCGGAGAGGCTGTGTTTTCCGAAGAGGGTTCGACGGTTGAGGTGGAAGATGATTCGATCTGTGGCGTCCAGCTGGTTTCTCCGGAGGAAGGGACGGTTTATCTCTATGCGCACAAGTATGGTGTGACGGGATTTCGTATCAAAGATGGCGATCAGGAGAAACAGTATTCGCTGGAAGTCTATAATGATCAGGGCGTTGACCGGATCCAGATAACGGAGAAGTGACGGGCGGCACGGCGGAAATGCTGCTGTCTTTCGCAGGGTTGACAATCCGGACGGGTATGGGTATACTGGTAAGTACAATTTAGGGGAGTCCAGGAAAGCGCGCGCATCGCGTTTTCTGAAAAGAGTTGCACGGAGGTAAAACCATGGCTGATACAGCAAAAATTGCGAAGCTGCAGGAGATGGTGGATGCATCGGAGCACATCGTGTTTTTTGGCGGCGCCGGGGTATCGACAGAGAGCGGCGTGCCGGATTTTCGCAGCGTGGACGGGCTATACAACCAGAAATATGATTACCCGCCGGAAACGATCCTGAGCCATACATTCTATGTGCATCATCGGGATGAATTTTTCAAATTCTATTATGACAAGATCATGCTCGATGGCATTGAGCCGAACAAGGCGCACAAGAAACTGGCAGAGTTGGAGGCGGCTGGAAAGCTTACAGCCGTTGTGACACAGAATATTGACGGGCTGCACCAGAAGGCGGGCAGCAAGGTCGTGTATGAGTTACACGGGAGCGTATTACGGAATTACTGTACGAAATGCGGCAGGTTTTATGACGGAGACTTCATCCTGAAGATGAAGGACGAGGGAAACCTGACACCGAATTGTGAATGCGGCGGGGACATCAAACCGGATGTGGTGCTTTATGAGGAAGGCCTGGACCAGCAGACGATGATGGGCGCGATCAAGGCGATCTCCGAGGCGGATATGCTGATTATCGGAGGGACGTCGCTCGTGGTTTATCCAGCGGCGGGCTTCATTGATTATTTCAAAGGAAAGCATCTCGTTGTGATCAATATGCAGCCGACCAGCCGGGACCAGCAGGCGGATCTTGTAATTACGGATCCGATCGGGGAAGTGCTGGGAAATCTGGAAGTACGGTGAGCGGCAGGCATTCTTTTTCTTGAGAAGGAGTTCAAAGATGAAGAGAAAAAGCATTCGGTTATTGGCTGCTGCCTGGACGCTCTCGGCAGGAATTGCATTTGGGGCGGCAGCAGGCGCAGGTGGCTGTGTCCTTTCGGTGGAAGCAGCAGAGGATGTGTCAACGGAAGAGTCAGCAGAAGAAGCAGCGGAAGGTGCCGCGGGAGATGCGGGAGCGGCATCTGCGGACAGCGGCAGTTCCGCCGGCACAGAATCATCAGATCAGTCGACAGACAAGACCAAGGATACGACCAAAGATACATCAAAAGATACAACAAAGGACAACACGACTAAAGATACGACTAAAGATACGACAAAAAAGGATACAACAAAGGATAATACAAAAAAGACTCTCAAGCTGGGGGACACGATCACGGATGAAGACCAGGGATGTACCTATAAAGTGACAAGCGTAAAGAAAAAGACGCTGACGCTGGTCAAGGTTCCAAAGAAATTGTCCGAGGTGCTCAGCGTTCCGGAGCTGATCACGCTGAAAGACCGGAATAATGCCATGTATAAAGTGACGGCGGTTGCAAAGAATGCAGCGAAGAGCTGCACGAAGCTGCAGGTTGTATACATCGGGAAAAATGTCCAGAGCATCGGGGCGAATGCGTTCAAGGGGTGCAAAAAGCTGGAATATGTCTATATCTTCAAGAAGAAGATAGACATTAAAAAGGTTTCCCTGTCTGCGTTTACGACGATCAAATCCAATGCTGTGTTTAATGTGGCACCGGCGAAGGTGAAGGCATTCCAGAAGCTGTTCCAGAAGAAGAAGGCAACGAAGAAGTTCACCGTCTATGAGGTGGATAAGGAAAACAAGAAATATCTGGGATGAGTGAAGCGTGTTTATAATTTATAAAAAAATTATAAACAAAGTATAAAGTTTATAAAGAAAAGATAAAATTTCGGCCAGATTTTTAATTTTTTATAAAAAATGAAAATCTGGCTTGAAATTTGTTCTCTTTCGTGTTATATTCTAAAACCGTGGTATATAAATATCCTTGCTCCGCAGAAAAGGCAGGGGACACTGGATGGCATCAGGGAATGGTTCAGCAAAGTGGTTCAGCGTTCTTGGCGCCGGATGGGTGCGGGGCCGAAAGACCATAAGGAGGTTTGGGATGAACAAATATGAGTTAGCGCTCGTTGTGAACGCAAAAATCGAGGAAGACGTCCGTGCTGGCGTTGTGGAGAAAGCGAAAGGCTATGTCACCCGCTACGGTGGGAAAATCACAGAGGTAGAGGAGTGGGGCAAGCAGCGTCTTGCTTATGAGATCCAGAAGATGGGGGAAGGCTTCTACTACTTCATCCAGTTCGAGGCAGAGCCTACCGCTCCGGCAGAGATCGAGAGCCATGTACGGATCATGGACAATGTCCTTCGTTTCCTTTGCGTCCGTAAGGAAGACGAGCCGGAGAAGATAGAGAGGAAAGCTCCTCGCCGGGAGGAAGGCTGAAACAGCTGATCCGTTTCCCGAATCTGTTTTCCAGCGGCAAGACGTAGGCCGCAGGGTGAATGGATCAATCTTGATGAGGGAATCCTCCATCTTCAGGGAGGAAGGAATATGAATAAAATAATTCTCATGGGCAGGCTGACAAGGGATCCGGAGGTGACCTACGGGGGATCGACGGGTGGCGCAATTGCGCGTTTTTCCATTGCGGTAGACAGGCGGTTCAAGAAGGAAGGACAGCCAACGGCAGATTTCTTCAACTGCACGGCATTTGGAAAGACCGGTGAGTTCGTGGAGAAGTGGCTGCATAAGGGGACGAAAGTCGTTCTGGACGGAGAGATGCAGCAGAATGATTATACAAACAAAGAAGGACAAAAGGTGCGGGATTTTCGGGTGATCGTAAACCAGATTGAGTTTGCGGAGTCGAAGAAGGCGGACTCTTCCAGAGATTATAATGGTGGAGGCGGCTATGACGGTGGCGGCAGCTACGGCGGCGGGGGCGGATATGGCTCCAGTCAGGCAGGGCCGGCACCGACCGAAGATCCAGGCGAGGACAACTTCATGAATATCCCCGGGGATATGGAGGAAGATCTGCCCTTCGCTTGATAATAAAACTCCGGATGCGCGGTTGATTGAAAGCGCAGAAAGGAGTTTCTTGATAGGAGGAAAAGTGAGATGGCATTTGCAAGGAGAGAGGACGGTCGTCGTCCGATGAGAAGGAGAAAAAAGGTTTGCGTGTTCTGCGGCAAGGACAATGTGATCAGCTATAAGGATACAAACAAGCTGCGCCGCTACATCAGCGAGCGTGGAAAGATCCTTCCCAGAAGGATCACCGGGAACTGCGCAAAACACCAGAGGGCTCTGACCGTGGCGATCAAGCGTGCGCGTCATCTGGCACTGATGCCCTATGTAGCAGACTAAGGTAAAACAGTCGAAGAAACGGGTATGCCACAAATAGAGCAGGGGGGAGAGATCCTTCCTGCTTTTTGTGTCATAGAGGCACTGGAAAAATCGTGATACACGTTATACAATGGAGGGAAAATTTATGGCATATATGCAGGATGTACATCTTGAGATTGTGGTTCCGCATAAGTCGAGCCCAATGGCGAAGGTGATTCCGTATCTGTTTATTGTGCTTGCCGTGGCGGCAGGGCTGCTCAGTGTGCTGAATTTCCTGATGGTCGTGCTTTGTCTGGGTTTTGCAGGATTGGCATGGTTTTTTATGCAGCGATCAGAAGTAGAATACGAATATTCGTATACAAATGGGGATCTGGAGATCGACGCGATTTATAGCAAATCCAACCGGAAGCATATCCTGACGATTGAGCAGAAGCATATTGTGAAGATGGCACCAGCGT
>CADBTO010000287.1 GCA_902797565.1 uncultured Lachnospiraceae bacterium | reverse complement strand
TCCTGCGGGATGTATAAGTTTCGAACAGGGAGTGCACGACTGATGCCGGGCACTCCCTGTTTTTCTGCGCGGGGTGCGCCCGGCTATGCCGGGAACTTCCACTTTCATTTCGCACCCTGTCGCATAGAAAAAAACGCAAAGCTGAAACCAGCCTTGCGTTTCCTCTTCCTATCCTGGAGATGGAGGGAATCGAACCCTTGACCTCCTGCTTGCGGAGCAGGCGCTCTCCCAACTGAGCTACACCCCCGTTTCTCAGTGATACCGGACTACTCTCCAACACCACTGATAATCATTTTAGCACTTTCCCCGGAAAAATCAATCCCAAATCCGGAAAACTTTTGTATTTTATCCGGTGCAATCACGTTTGCCAGCTTCCACAGCTCCTGCTGCATCAACCGTGGATCTCTGCCACTTTGTCCCCGATCCCGATACTGATTTCAACATTATGGTTCACGATCGAAAGAATCTCCCCGGACAGCCGGACACTGCCGTGCCGCAGAAGCAGAAGGATGCTCGACCCGCCAAATTCAAAATACCCTTTTTCCTCGCCCTTCCGGACCTCGCCGCTTTTCGAATCATTGTGGATTTTCCCAACCAGCATCGCACCGACTTCCATCTGTACCAGTTTCCCCATCTTTGGATGCTCCAGCACCGTATACTCCCGGCTGTTCTCCGTGTAAACCGGTATATTACCATAATAGTCCGGCCGCACGGTATGAAGAACGCCCGGAATGGATTTCTCCTGCTGCACCGCTGCATCCACCGGATAGATATAGCGATGGTAATGCCGCGGCTCCAGCCGGAACAGCATCGCATATCCGCCTTCAAACTCTGCCGCCAGTTCCTCATCCCTCAGCAGACTGGTAAGGCTGTATGTGCAGCATTTGATCTGGAACCGGCTGCTGCGGTCGATCTGGTACACGCTGAGGAACCCATCGCAGGGACTGACCAGCGCTTCCGGCGCCTCGCACAGCTTCCACGCTTTTTCCCGGATAAAGAAGTCATTAAAGGAATCAAAGGTCTGTTTCTTGCAGGCAGACAGGTCAATCTCATATTTTTTGATATAATGCGGCACCAGCCATCTGGATGCCCGTGACGAAAGATATGCGCCCGCCACGCGGGACACCCACGGCGCAACTGCCGCTTTCAGAAGCAGCCTTCCCACTGCCGTCCGATACAAGAATGCCAGAAACGAAGACCGCTTTGCATGGTCGCCACTCATCAAACCGCCCCCCATATCATCAAAAACAGCACGCCAATCGCCTCAAACGCCCCGATCACGACGAGCACAGCTTTCCCCACCGTTTTCGGCTTGCGGATTTCCACCGGTGTCAGGAAGCCCAGCCCCAGGACAACCAGCAGGAACGCAATGATCCGCGCATCCCGGATATTCGCGCAGTCCATCAGAAGATAGACCGCCGGCAGAAGCACCGCCACGGTTGTGACCGGAACACCCAGATAACTGCTGCGCTGCCCCGCCTCTTCCTGCTGCCGTTTTTCTTCTAAGACGTTGAAGTACGCCAGCCGGATTACGGCGCAGAGGACATACAGCGCCGCCACCACGCCTGCTGCCGGATCCTCCTCGGACAGCTCATATGCAAAACTTGCCGGAAGCATACCGAACCCAATCAGGTCGCACAGCGAATCAATCTGGATCCCGAAGCGTTTTTCCTCCACAGAGCGTTCCTTTGTTGCCGCAACTGTCCCATCAAACATATCGCAGACACCCGCCAGCATCAGGCACACAATCCCTTCAAAGAAACAGTGCCCCAATATCCGCGCAATCCCCAGACAGGAAAACATCAGCCCCAGATAGGTCAAGATTACCGTATAGTCATAAAATCCCAAAAGTCTTTTCTTCATCGCCTGCTCCTATCACTTAATCAACCCGAATACAATACTATACGCCAGAATGCACCAAGGTTTCCCCAGAATAATAATCCAGATAAACCGTTTTGCATTCATCCGGATCAGCCCGGAGAAATAACACAGGAAATCATCCGGAAACAGCGGCAGCAGCGTCGCCAGAAACAGGAACGTATCGTACGACTTATGTTCACTGACCTTTTTCGACCAATGCGCGTATTGTTTCTCAGAAAACATCAGCAGCACGATCTCCATCCCGTATTTTCTCGCCAGGAAGTACGCGATGATGCTTCCTGCACTGATTCCGATATAATTGCACAGGAAACCGATGGTCGTTCCAAACGAAATCGCCCCTGCCGCGCAGCCCAGATATCCGGGCACCACCGGCACCACCACCTGGAACGCCTGGAACAGGGTCAGCACAATCGGGCCCGCCATCCCAAACCGCCGCAGATACGCCTGCAGGTCTTCCACAGACGAGATACGCTGGCCCGTGATCATTTTCACAAGGCCCACCACAAGCAGCAGGAACCCAACGATAACGACAACCCGGATAATCCGATGTTTATCTATCTGCCGCTGGCCTTCTCTTGCTCCCTCCATCGCCCCTTCGATTTTCCCTTCTGTTTGCTCTTCAATCTTCCCGCCTGCCCGCCCGCCTGTTTGCTCTTCAATCTTCCCGCCTGCCCGCCCGCCTGCCTGCCCTTCTATTTGCCATTCCAGTTGTTTTTCTTCCTGTTTGTCCATCCCTTTTCCACCCACTGCCTGTACCCACGCGCCAGCCCGGTTTTCCCTGCCAGGAAAAAACTCCCTTCCGCAAGCAGGATTCCCGCCACCACATCCACCAGGACATGCTGCTTCGTTGTCATCGTGGAGATATAGACCAGTACTGCCATACACAGAGACCCCGCCCGGTATATCCATGGAATCTTCCGGTTCCCACGCACTGCAATCACACAAAAGGCACTTGTCAGGCAGTGGATCGACGGAAACAGGTTGTCCGCCGCATCCGTCTGGTATAACCACCGCATCGCTTCATCAAACACGCTGCTCCCAATAATTTGGGGCCGCGCCAGTGTCGTCGGAAAAACCAGATACACCACGCCGCAAACCAGCTTCGCAAGCAGGTCTGCGCACAGGAACTGCCACGCCTGCTCTTCTTCCTGCATACATCCCAGAATATAATTCACGCCCCAGAACAGATAGCAGCCCAGATAAATAATGATTGTCCAGGAAAGCAACGGAATCCGCGTATCCAGACGATTCGACAGGTCATAATGGAACCTGCTGCCTGTCAGCAGCCGGCTTCCAAAATATACCATGGAATTTACCAGCATGGAAATCCCCAGTGCCAGGCTCTTTCCCCATCTGCGGCCATCCACTCTGTCCATCAATGTGCTCGCCCTCCCGCATATGCTTGAATATACTTTCAAAAATTCGTTTCATCTTAACAAAAACCGCCCGCCGCGTCAAGTTCCGAATAAGCCGAAATTTTCCCGGAAACAGGCGCGTTTTTCTGCATGTTTGTCTTGCTGCGGAAAAGCCCCGGCAAGACCTGCCAT
>CADBTO010000286.1 GCA_902797565.1 uncultured Lachnospiraceae bacterium | reverse complement strand
GCGACCGACCGCGGCGGCGGTCATATGGTAGCGTGCTGGAACCGGTGAGGGGACTGGCTGGGAAGTGCGTGAAGGAGTTTTAAATAAGGAGGAAATTAAATGAAAAAGAAACTTTTGTCGTTGCTTCTGGCAACGGCACTGGTGTTCTCGGCAACTGCATGCGGCGGTGGCTCATCGAACACCAGTTCGGAACAAAGCACGGAGGCGGACGATTCGTCTGAGTCTGAGGGGGAAACCGCCGCGTCGAATATCAACAAGGATACCAGTACGTTGTATGTCAATATGGCGAGTGAACCGGCGTATCTGGATCCTGCTTTGAATTCGGCAGTGGACGGTGCGGCGCTCTGCGTCCTGGCGTTCGCCGGAATCCTGACTTACGATGAGAATGACGAGCTGGTGCCGGAGCTTGCGGAGGCGATGCCGGAAGTGTCCAAGGACGGGAAGACCTACACGGTGAAGCTGAAGGAATCCAAGTGGAGCAATGGCGATCCTGTGACGGCGAACGATTTCGTGTACAGTTGGAACCGTGCCTGTGCCAAGGAAACGGCTGCGGATTACGCATATCTGTTTGATCTTTTCGCAAGGAAGGGCGACAAGCTGGACGTGGAAGCGAAGGATGACCTGACGCTGGTCATGAAGCTGAACGCGCCGTGCCCGTATTTTACGCAGCTTCTGGCGTTTCCGTGCTTCCTGCCGGTCCATCAGAAGTCCGTGGAAGAGGCGGATCCGGATGGAAAGAACCCCGGGAAATGGGCACAGGAAGCTGGATTTGTCTGCAATGGCCCCTTCACGCTGACTGAGTGGAAGCATGAGGAAAGCATGACCTATGAGAAAAATCCGAATTACATCTATGCGGACCGGGTGAAGCTGGAGAAGATCAGCAATATGCTTTCCGCGGACAACACTGCGACTTATGCGGCATATAACAAAGGAGACCTGGACTTTATCGACCAGGTGCCGAATGAAGAGACCGCAACGGCGATGAAGAATTCGGAGTTTGTGATTGCGCCCAGTATGGGGACATATTACGCTTCCTTCTCGCTCAATGGAAAGATTTTTGACGGGATGACCGCTGAGCAGGCGAGTGCATTCCGGAATGGTGTATCGCGGCTGATTGACCGTCAGTATATTGTTGACCAGGTGGGCCAGACCGGCCAGATCGTGGCAGATGCGTTTATTCCGGAAGGGATGTCCGATGGTAACGGAGGGACTTATGATTCCAGTTATTATGACGCGTCCGCTCCGGATCTCGAAGGCGCGAAGCAGTATTTTGAAGATGCAGGCATGCAGGTCGATGATAATGGCGATGGGACTTATAAAGTGACGAAGGGCGGCGAGACGATCTCCCTGTCCTATATCCTGAACGAGGATACCGGCCATAAGAAGGTTGCGGAGTGCATCCAGCAGGATCTGGCAGCGGTCGGCATTGAGATGACGGTGGAAACGCTGGACTGGAACGTCCTGCAGGAGCAGCGGAAGAAGGGTGATTATATCATGACCCGTGAAGGCTGGCTGGCGGATTACGATGACCCGATCAATATGCTGGAGATCTTTACATCGGATTCCGGGAACAACAACCCGCAGCTGGGCAAGTCCAAAGTTTCGTCCGCGCCGGATTGGAGCGGCTTTGACAAGCTGATTTCGGACATCCGCAGTGAAACGGATAACGGGAAACGGTCCGAGATGCTGCATGAGGCCGAGGATATGCTGATGGAGACGGGCTGCGTCATCCCGATCTACTACTACAACAATATTTACATGCTGAAGCCCAATGTCAAGGGGATGTATGTGAATAAGTTTGGCACGAATTATTTTGCATTCTGTGAGAAGACGGCGGAGTAAGAATAAGATGACAGAAGGCGGGGCGGAATGCCCCGCTTTTTTCAATGTTGGGGTTGCGTAGGCGTGTGGAGTTTGCGTTTGGATTGTATCCATTCAGAAACGAATGCTTTTGGATTTTTTTTCTGAAAAAATTGACAAGTTGTGGATAGGGTGGTATACTGGAGAGAATATAGAGCGTTTTGGGGATAATGGGGCGAAGGCGGAATTTCAGGGGCATCTTCACGGAGGCTGTGAACCGGGCGCTGGACGGAATGCCGGATCTGGTGGAGAACAGGAGGGAGCTGACAGATATGTGGTATACGGATTATGACGAGGACGAGATCCGGGAGATGATACGGAAGGAAGCAGCGGAGCAAGGCCGGGAGCAGGGAGAGGAGCGTGGGATCCTGCAGTCGCTGCGGAACCTGATGGCAAACCTGGGGCTGTCAAAAGACGAGGCGATGGATGCGCTGGGGGTGGAAGCGTCCAGGAGGCAGGCGTTCGTGGCGATGCTGTAGGTGGTGGCTGAACTAGTACAGCAATACGATTTCGAGATTAGGTTTAAGGCTGGAAGGAGGGCGGGGATTGGAACAAAGCGGAAAGGCAAGGCGGGACAACAAGGACAGGATGTTCAGCTTTGTGTTCGGTAGCGAGCGTCACAAGGCGTGGACGCTGTCGCTGTACAACGCGGTGAACGGGACATCCCACGGGAACCCGGAGGATATCGAGTTCAATACGATAGACGGGGTCCTGTACGTGGGCATCCACAATGACGTGTCGTACTTGATCCAGAGCGTGGAGGAGTTCGGAGAGCGCAGGAGTTTCGAAGGGATGGGGCTGTATGAGCACCAGAGCACGTACAACCCGAACATGCCGCTGAGGGAGTTCTTTTATGCGGCGCGCCTGATGGACAAGTATATTGGCGGAAGGAAGAAAAACCTGTACGGGGACACACTGGTCGGATTGCCGGTGCCGAAGCTGCTGGTGTTCTATAATGG
>CADBTO010000285.1 GCA_902797565.1 uncultured Lachnospiraceae bacterium | reverse complement strand
TGAGATCCTGGCCCTTCTGCCGTTCCACCGGATCCACCGAGTAATAAGCCTGCCGGATCATCATCTCCATTTTGTCATATAATGCCTTCCCGGAATAGTCCATTCCGTCAATCGAAACCTTCCGGAATGTTCCATCCTCGTTCAGCGGCACACAGCCATGGTACAGCAGGTTCCCATTATACACCTTGTAAAGACTGCCTTTCTTGTACAGGAAATTCACATGCCGCTGGAGTTTTTCGGAATTTTTGAAGCCAAAACGGAGCCGTGTCACCACGTCTTCCTCCTCCGGCGTCAAAGCATACGGATCATTCCAGTCAATGGTCGGGAAACCCATATCATTCATCGGATAGGTCTTCCCCTCCACTTCCACAGTCCCCGCTTCCGGATCGATCCTGGACAAAAGCAGCCGGTCATCCATCTGATATTCCGGATGGCGCTGGATGAGCTGCCCTTCCAGTTTGAACTGGATCACCGTGATCGCCCGGTGCATCTTCTCATCCAGCTCTTCATTGCCGCTGTCATAGTCTGAAGCATCTCCCCGGATCCGGAACACCCCATGGCAGGGCACCTTTCCGTATACATCCAGGGCAAACGTAGCAAGCGGGATCAGATTGATCCCGTAACCATCCTCCAGGATATCCAGGTTCCCGTATCGGACACAGTTCCGGATCACATTTGCGATCAATGCGTCACAGCCCGCTGCTGCCCCCATCCACTCCAGGTCATGATTGCCCCACTGTATATCGACAGAATGGTAATCCATCAAGGTATCCATGATCAGATGCGGGTATGGCCCACGGTCAAAAATATCCCCCACCACATGCAGATGGTCCACGATCAGCCTGCGGATCAGATCCGAAAGGGAAATGATCAGTTCCTCTGCACGCCTGGTTTCTATCACCGAATTGATAATCTCTGTATAATATGCCTCCTGATCCGACTCATCCGGCTGCCCGGTCATGAGTTCTTCCATGACATAGTAAAACTCCTGGGGCATCGCCTTTCGGACTTTGGATCTTGTATACTTCGATGAGGCTTTCTTGCAAATGCGGATGAGCCGGTAAATTGTCACCTGATACCACTCTGCCATATTATCCTCGGTCTTTTTCACCTCAGCAAGCTTTTCCCGCGGATAATAAATCAATGCAGCCATCGCCTTCTTTTCTGCCATCCTGCTGGTCGGTCCAAATTCTTCTTCAATCTTCCTGCGGATCGCACCGGAACCAT
The DNA here is from genome assembly GCA_902797565.1 of uncultured Lachnospiraceae bacterium. Taxonomy (GTDB): domain Bacteria; phylum Bacillota; class Clostridia; order Lachnospirales; family Lachnospiraceae; genus Weimeria. Next base: position 1,365 of record CADBTO010000285.1, on the reverse strand, counting down.
TTTTCAGAATATGCAGGAACTGGTCATATTCCCCGTGTACGTCTGTAATAAAATGTTCCGTACCTTTCGGCAAATGTAAGATCGCGTTTAGATTGATAATTTCCGTTGCAGCAGACGCAATCGTTGGATAACTTTTTGAGAGTGCTTTTAAGTACCTGGTCTCTCCGTCCATCGGCAATCAGCCCTCCGCTTCTTTCAGCTTCTTCACCTCTGCAACGATGACATCCTTGAGATCCCTGCATTTCTCCTTCATCCGTCCCGGAGTTGCCGGATTCGTGATCAGATCGGATACCAGCTTGGAAGCCTTCCCGTAATCCTTGAAATACACCGCCATATTGCAAAGCAGGTAGTCCATGGTCCGGTCATCAAGCCCTGCATACGGCGGATTTTCTTCTGAAAGCGCACGTTCAAAATTCTCATACGCCATCCGGTAATACTTGTCATGCTCCTGCTTCAGTCCCTGGTAGAACGCGGATGTCTTGTCCTCCATCTCTTCCATCTGCCTCCGGCGCAGCCAGGAAATATGGATCTGTGCCATTGCTTTCTGGGACAGCGGGGCATGTTTGATTTCATCACATTCAATAACCTCTTTGTGGCGTACCACCGCCTGATTGAAGTCGAACATCTCTGCCGGCGGTTCCCCGCTCGGTTCATAGTTGTCACATTTTCCATCTTTCAGCCATTTTCTCTGGGATACGGAGATCGGCTCAAAGTACTTGTTGAGCGACGCGTAGCCACAGCACTCGCACTTTGTGACATCATACTTGAGAATGTCAATCCCCTGGTAATTCGGCCGCAGATCCGGATCCGAATCCAGCCTGCGAAGACGGCTGGACTTCACCCGCAGCGTGGTGAATTTCGTATCACACACCGGGCAGGTCATCTTTGCCGCCAGAAGCATGCCTTTTTCTGCTGCAGGATCCATTTTGTTTCCATTTTCCTGTGCCATATTCTCCTTCCTTTCCATACAACAAATCGTCTATGCCATCCTTACAATCAAGCCTTCTTTATTCTGTATTCTATATTTTTTCTCATAAAAAACAGGATGCGCGTTCAGGCCTTTGGCAGCTTGAACGAACTCTTCAGCGACACAATCCGGTTGAACACGGGTGCGCCTTCTCTGGAATCCCTGGTGTCTGTCGTAAAAAATCCGTTTCGCACGAACTGGAAATGTTCTCCCGGTGCTGCATCTTTCAGCCCCTGCTCCACTTTCGCCGGGCACACAGTCAGTGAATTGGGATTCAGGTTCAATTCCCCTGCTTCGTTATAGACGCCCAGTTCCTCTGATACAATGTTTTCATACAGCCGTACTGTCGCGTCTATGGCCGTTCCCTGGTCTACCCAGTGGATCGTGCCCTTGACTTT
>CADBTO010000284.1 GCA_902797565.1 uncultured Lachnospiraceae bacterium | reverse complement strand
CGCACTGGTGGTTATGGAGCAGTTTGCTGCATACAAGAACGATGAGGCGGGCCTGAAATTCCTGAAGGAAGAAAAGGAAGAGATGGGCCAGCTGATCAACGACCTTTGCTGGAACGAAGACCAGTTCATCCGTGGCTTTACGGAGAAGGGGGACACCGTTGGGCTGCGGACAGATCCGGAGGCAAATTTCTGGCTGAATCCGCAGAGCTGGGCCGTGATTTCCACACTGGCGGATGAGAAGCAGGGTGATCTGGCACTCGAAAAGGTGCACCAGAGGCTCAATACAGAATACGGTGCAATCCTGATGGATCCTCCGTACCACGCACATGCGTTCGAGGGTGCGTTCGCAGTGATTTATAACCAGGGTACGAAGGAAAATTCGGGCATCTTCTCCCAGTCACAGGGCTGGCTGATCCTGGCAGAAGCACTGAAGGGACATGGCGAGCGGGCATTCCAGTATTATATTGAAAACGCGCCGTCTGCCCAGAATGACCGTGCAGAGATCCGGAAGCTGGAGCCGTACTGCTTCGGGCAGTTCACGGAAGGCAAGGCAAGCCCGCACTTCGGACGTTCCCACGTGCATTGGCTTACTGGTACAGCATCCACGGTGATGGTTGGCTGCGTGGAAGGAATCCTGGGGATGCGTCCGGACTTTGGCGGCCTGCGGATCGCGCCGTCGGTTCCGAAGGCTTGGAACGAATTTTCGATTGAAAAAGAGTTCCGCGGAAAGCGCCTTCATATCCAGGTATCCAATCCGGATGGGAAGGAGAGCGGCGTGAAGACCCTGCGGCTGAACGGGAAAGAACTGGAAGAGAATTATATTCCGGCAGAAATGCTGGCAGACGACAACCAGGTGGAAGTCGTTATGGGATAAAAATTTGAGGGCCGGGGGATGCGTATCTCCCGGCTTGAATCATGAAAAACAGACGGGGTTAACCCGCCTGTTCATTGAGAGAATCCGGGCGGAACATGCCAGTGATATCGTCACCTTTCCAGAGTGTGGCGTGGTAGTTCTCCCGGTATTTTTTTGGTGTGTACCCAGTCTCCTTTTCAAAGGTCTGGATGAAGTGGCTCTGGGAAGAGAAGTCCAGGTAGTTGGAAATCTCCACCAGCGAGTAATCTGAGAAACGGAGCATATTTTTTGCAGCCTTGACCTTTTCGGACCGGATGTAGTTGCTGGCAGGAACGCCCAGTTCTTCTTTGAACAGGCGGGAAATGTAGCTGGCAGAGTTTCCGGTATATTCCGCAAGGTCGTCGATGGTGATCCGTTTCGTCACATGGGAATAGATATAATTCAGGCATTCGCTGATCGGTCGAGACAGGGCGGCGTTGTTCCTGAGTACTTTCATACGCCGCACATAATCCATCGCCATCCTGTCGTGGAGGGCTTCCACTTCTTCGATGGTTGACAAATCGTCGAGCCGTTGGATGTAGAAGTCGGACAGGCGCATGGATTTTTCGCGTTCCATCCCGCGTTCGGCGCAGAGCCGGGAGATGAGCCCGATGCCGATCACGAAGTGGTATTTCATGTTTTGTACCGGATCCCGCGAAAGCCGCCCCACCCCGCTGTTATCCAGGAAGCGGTGCTGTTTGCAGTTTTCACGGACGGCGTCCACATTGCCTTCCGTGACGGCGGTATAAAAGCGGTACTCTTCGTAAGGTTCCCTGTGGATCAGGTCTTCCTCAGAAGCAGCTTGCTCCTGGGTGACCCAGTCTTTCAGTAGTTGCATATTCGAACTCCTTAAAACAAATTTAAAATCCGGATAAATCCTATCAAATATCTGATATTTTTTCAAGTAATATAATATAGAAAGTCGGGGTTTTTTTATAATATATAGCTACAAGGTGAGGGACACAAAGACATAAAAACAAAGAAAAAAGAAAAAATCAGTACAAATCAGTACAAAATTATGTTTGGCGCCGTCCAGAAAAGGCGTTTCAAAAAAGAGGAGGAAAACAAACATGAAAAGGAAAGTTGTATCGATGGTTCTGTCTTTGGCAATGGTATTCGGAGCAGTTGGGCTGACAGCTTGCGGCGGCGGATCGTCAAACAACGGCGGCAGCACAGAGTCAGGCAGTGAAGCAGACGGCGGAGACGCAGAAGGCGGCGATGCAGAAAGCGGAGACAGCGGCAGCGCGGAAGCAACACACATTGATACCAGCGGCGAAGGAAAAGTCATCAACATCTACAGCTGGAATGATGAGTTCAAGACACGTGTGGAAAAAGTGTACGACCAGGTGGAGAAGACTTCCGATGATGGTACAGTTACAACCCTCAAGGACGGCACGGAGATCCACTGGATTGTGAATCCGAACCAGAACGGCGTGTACCAGCAGAAGCTCGATGAGGCGCTG
>CADBTO010000283.1 GCA_902797565.1 uncultured Lachnospiraceae bacterium | reverse complement strand
TTGTCTGCAAAGAGCACGATCTCCATCGCAAGCCGGGATTCATCCAGGCTGCCTTCTTCCATCAGTTCCGAAACCTTCTGCCGGAGTTTTTCACGGTATTCTTCTATGATCTGCGGGCCACGGGCTTCAACCTGGTCCACCAGGCCGGCTGCCTGTTCCAGCTTTCCGGAAAGATCCGCGCAAAGCCGCTCCCCCTCCCGGGTCCGGCTCTCAAGGAACGCATCAAGCGCACCGGAGGCAGCACAGGAAACCATTTCCTCCAATCGTTCCATATCCGGCGTGGCGTCAGACACTTCGAAGACATCTGGAAAGCGGGCCAGCGTGCTGATCCCAAGATCATTTTTTACGAAAAATTCCCGTTCCATGGATGCGAGGCATTCCAGATATTTCCGGGCGATTTCCGGATGGTAGGTGATTTCCACAGCCGTATCCATGCCAGCCTCATAGCTGAGGAATACATCAACCTTGCCCCGGAACGCTTTTGCTTTCACGATCTCGCGGACCCTGCCCTCAAAGGAGGAAAGGAGCCGGGGCATTTTGATATTCAGATCCAGGTATCTGTGGTTTACGGAGCGGATCTCGCAGATGACTTTTTCATCACCGCGGATCTCTTCATAGTGTCCAAACCCAGTCATACTTTGCATATTGATTCCCCCATTTTGCTCGCGGACTGTTCCGTTCCAATTTCTACGCAGGATAGCCAGCCACAATGCGGCTTTTTTCCTGACACATTATTATAGTAGAAAAACGGGATCAAGTCAAACACTTTTGTTTGCTTTTTTTCCGGTGTACGGTATAATGGAGCTGGAAAACAAGATTTGCAATCAGAGAAAAAAGGAGGCATATGGATGTCCTTTGATGGTATCTGTGTCAGGGCGCTTTCCCTGGAACTATCCAGGGAGCTGGCAGGGGGGCGGATTACGAAGATTTCCCAGCCGGAGGAACAGGAGCTGATCCTGACGATTAAAAACCAGGGCAAGACCCACCGGCTTCTGGCCTCGGCCAGCCCATCCCTGCCCCTGGTATACCTGACCGGGGAAAACAAGGCGGCGCCTTTGACTGCACCGAATTTCTGCATGCTGCTCCGGAAATATATCGGGAGCGGGCGGATTGCCTCGGTTACGCAGCAGGGATTAGAGCGTGTGATTACTATTACAATAGAACACTTGAACGAACTTGGGGATGAAGCAAAGAAGCAGCTCCACATCGAGCTGATGGGGAAATACTCAAACATCATTTTCTGTGATGAACAGGGAGAGATCCTTGACGCGATCCGGCGCGTCGGCAGCAATATCAGCTCGGTTCGCGAGGTATTGCCGGGGAGGCCATATTTTGTTCCGGAGCAGCAGAACCGTTTTGATCCGTTCGCGGTTACAGAAACGATGTTTTTTGAAGATATCCTGCGGCGTCCTACAACAATAAGGCGGGCGATCGCTGGTGCACTGGTCGGTTTCTCCCAGACAATGGCACATGAGCTGGCTTTCAGGGCCGGTTGTGACGGGGACGCGCCGCTGGCTTCCCTGATGGGTGATCAGAAACAGGCGCTGTATGGAGCGTTTTTGGAATTACGGGATACGATTACCGCAGGCGTGTTCGAACCGGCGGTATACAAGGATGCTGCCACGGGCGATGTACGGGAGTTTTCTGTGGTCCCGCTGCATGGCGGGGATTGGGAAGCGGCTGCGGCATCTTCTGTTTCGGAAATGCTTTATCGTTTTTACCGGGAAAAGAATCTGCAGTCTAACATGAAGCAGCGTTCCAGTGAACTAAGGAAGCAGGTCCATACGCTGCTGGCACGGGAAGTGAAAAAACTGGATCTTCAGGAAAAGCAGCTGGAGGATACTGGGAAAGCAGACCAATTCAAGCTGTTTGGGGAATTGCTCAATGCGTTTGGCTATGATATTCCGCCCAAGTCCAGGCGTGTGCGCTTAAATAACTATTACACCGGGGAGGATGTGGACGTGCCGCTGGATCCGGATTTATCCGGTACGGAAAATGCGAAGCGTTATTTTGAAAAATATACGAAGCAAAAGCGTACCAGGGAAGCGCTGCTCGTCCAGCTGGAAAAAACCAGGGGGGCTGTGGAGCATCTTCGGAGCATCGAGGCATCTTTGGACACGGCAGAGAATGAAGCGGATCTTTCGATGATTCGAAGTGAACTGTATGAGGCGGGATTTACGAAGAAAAAAGCGGCCGGCAAGAAAAAGAATGGTGTCAAGAGCAGGCCGCTGCATTTCCGGACAAAGGATGGATATGATATATATATAGGAAAGAACAACTACCAGAACGATGAGATCACGTTCAAAATGGCAACGGGGAATGACTGGTGGTTCCATGCGAAAAAAATGCCTGGCTCCCATGTGCTGGTGAAATGCAAAGGGGGCGAGCTGCCGGATGAAGTGTTCCTGATTGCGGCGCAGCTGGCAGGATATTATTCCAGCGGCAGGAATGCAGAAAAGCTGGAAGTGGATTACCTGCAGAAAAAAAATGTCAAGCATCCGGGCGGAAGTGCGCCGGGCTTTGTGGTGTATTATACGAACTATTCTATGGTGATCCACCCCTCCAACGAAGGGGTGGAAAAAATCAAAGAATAGGGATTTACAGATTGGTATATTGGCTGGCTGGGGCGAGAAGCCCCAGCTTTTTTTTGAGCTGCTGTCCCATCCCGGAAGACAGGTCTGGATCTGCTTCCAGGATCCGGGCGGTATCATCCTTTGCCAGCTGCAGGATATGCGCGTCCTGGTAGATATCTGCCAGTGAAAAGGCAAGTTCGCCGCTCTGGCGGATTCCCAGGAAGTCTCCCGGCCCTCTGGTTTTCAGGTCTTCATTGGCGAGGGCAAAGCCGTCATTGGATTTGCTGATGAAGGCGAGACGTTCCGGCGGTTCTTTTTTGCCGCTGCAATCGACGAAAATGCAGTAGGACTGGTATTTCCCTCTGCCGACCCGGCCGCGGAGCTGGTGCAGCTGTGCAAGGCCGAAGCGGTTGGCATCTTCGATCATGATGCAGCTGGCATTCGGTACGTTTACGCCGACTTCAATCACAGTGGTGGAAACTAGGATGTCTGTTTCCCCGCGGGAAAATGCTTCCATGATTTGATTTTTTTCTTCGGCCGCCATTCTGCCGTGGAGGACAGCGATCCGGGGCGTGGCATGTGGCTGGGCCGGATCTGCGTGCACGAGGCTGCTATGATAATAATCCTGTAGTTTGCTGGCGTAGTCGGACACATTTTCCGCTTCCGTCCGTTCCGAGGCTTCCACCAGCGGGCAGATGACCATGGCCTGCCGGCCTTCCCGGACCTGCTTCCAGATAAAGTCATAGGATTTCTGGCGCAGCCTGGGCGTGATCAGGGCATTTTTGACGGGAAGCCGCATCGAAGGGACATCCTGGATGATCGAGATCCGGCAGCCGTTATAGAGGATCATGGCAAGAGTACGGGGGATTGGAGTTGCGCTCATCACCAGGACAAACGGGGAAAGGCGGCTTTTTTTTGAAAAATCCATACGCTGCCGGACGCCAAAGCGGTGTTGTTCGTCTGTGATGACGAGTCCCAGCTGCCCGTAGGAAAGCGCATCGCTGAGGAGTGCCTGTGTTCCGATGACAAAGTCCTTCTCTCCTGCTTCGATCTGCTGCTGCTGCCGCTTTTTTTGTGCGGCGGTTAATGCGCCGGTCAGCAGGG
>CADBTO010000282.1 GCA_902797565.1 uncultured Lachnospiraceae bacterium | reverse complement strand
GAGGTGGAATGGGATGGAACTGGTATATGGGATCATAACCCTGGCGGTAACGTGTGTTGTTTTAGGAATCCTCTACAAGCGGATGATCGACCGGGAGAAGAAGCCTGTTGATCGCAAATTGGCGCTCATACCGCTTGTGCTGGGAGGCGTTTCGGTGTTTGCTTCGACGGGTATCGTGATCGGGCTGAGCATTGTGATCCAGGCAGCTGGCTATCAGAAAGAGAACTTTCCGGTTGTCTTTCAGATGGTGTTTCCTGCGTTCTGTATGGCGGCATTTCCGGAAGAACTGGTAAAGATGCTGGTGATTCTGATTGTTGCGGCGATTTTTAAGTCCAGGATTAAAAATGTGTACGAATATGTACTGATCGGTGCAGCGGTTGGCTTTGGATTTACGGTTACGGAGGAATTTGCGTATTCTGCAGATATCGTCACATTATTTACCAGGCTGCCAACGGTTGCGGCGCATATGATTTTCAATATGATCATGGCAGAGTTCTTTGGAATGGCAAGGTACAATCGGAGCCGGAACGAGAGCGGGCAGGTGCTGCTTTGTATCCTGGCATTCGTTGTGCCTGTGACAATCCATACACTGTATGATGCATGCACCGCATTCAATCCATTTATTACCAAACCGGACGACCAGGCGGTGCTGATTGGCGGGATCATCGCCGTACTGGCCTGCCTGATGCTGTTTACTGTCCAGGTTGTTGTGCTGGTACGGTTCAAAAAGAATGCGGAGAAGCTTTGCGGGATGGAATATTGAGACCAAAGCAAGGAGGGAAAGACATGGCAATGAAGGAAATGCCTGCAGTAGTAGAACTGCAGGACGGATCGAAGTATTGGGAGCACACCTATGACAGCTTCTTTCTCAAGGCGTATGTACCCGCAAACGACCTGGACGGGCAGGTCAACAATTATAGTTTCCGGGCACCGCTCCTGCTCGTTTTTGAGGAGGAACGGGGGGATAGGGACCAGGCCATTGCGTTTGCGAAGGAAACGGGGCTTGCAGGAATTGCGGCGGCCCGGGACGCGAGTGTCCTGTTTATTTATCCCACAGCGGAGGGCGGATGGGCCAATGCGCCGGAGGGGTTGTATGCGGATGTGATTGCGGAAGTTCGGATGGATCCGGATTATCGTGATGGCGTGGTCGCGTTCCACGACTTTTTCGCAAAGGAATTCCGGGGGTATTTCATCCGGGGCGCGAAGTTCCACGCGGATATCTACAGCTTCGGGGCATCGGCGGATTATGTCGCACGGAATCTGCTGAAGACAAAACAGGGTGAGTTCCTCTGGGGGCCTGGCGAGATCACGCCGGCGGTATGCTCTATGGAGCGGCTGAGTGTCCTGCCGGAGGTGGAGCGGAAAGACATTGCGGTCATCAGTATTGCAAATTCTGACGAGGCAAACAAGGCACTGGAGGGCTGCGCGCATCTTCTGGTCAAAGAACAGGCGGATTATCCGGCGGATTTCGAAGGGTTTGTACGGAAGTACCGGATGTGGTGCGGCCAGATGGAGATGGAACCGGATTTTGGAGAGCTGGGAATGACGGAGGAAGCAGGGAGCGTCCTCGTGAAGACATCGCCAAACCATTTTGGGAAATACAAGGACCAGCCGGAACACAAGGTGGGGTATTTCGCGTATTACAATAACGGCATTTTTGACAATGGCCCTGCGCCGCTGCTCATCGGCTTCCACGGCGGCGGGGATTCCTCGATGTACCTGACCTATGTTTCTGGATGGTGGCAGCTTGCGCATGACCACAATCTTCTTTTCGTGTCGATTGAAAACCATCTGGATGTGACGCCGACTGAAGTGATGGATGTGCTTGCGGAACTGAAGAAGCGCTACCGGATCGACGAGCACCGGATCTATGCGGGCGGTTTTTCCATGGGCAGCGGGAAGACCTGGGATTTGTTCCAGGAGTATCCGGAGGTGTTTGCGGGACTGATGCCAACGAGTGCGCTGTTTCCGGTCAAAGACAATCCGTTCAGCCATCCAATGAATGGCATTAACCAGGATATTCTTGTGCCAGTGTTCTATTCCGGCGGGGAAGAGTCACATCTGCCGGAACTCCCGTGCCAGGCAGAGTCCAGCTTGGAACGGGCGCAGTATGCTGCGGGGGTTAATCAGCTCAAGGCAGATTTCGCCAGTCTTTCCTACGCGGATCGGGAGAGCTGGGAGGATCCAGTCTGGGGGATACCCGGAGACCGTGTGGAGAAATTATATGATGAATCGCGGGGCAGCTGGCTGACCGTGCGTTATTATGACAGCGCGGACGGGGTCTGCCGCACGGCGTTTGCCAGTGTGAGCGGCCAGGTACACGAGTGCCGTCATCATTCGGCAGAAACAGCCTGGCAGTTTATTTCGCAGTTTACGCGGTGAGCGGAGCGCGCACCGCGTTGGCATGCGCGCGTGTGATCCGGCCAGAGGCGGTTAAGGCATCGCCCTTTCACGGGGCGAGCGCACCGCGTCGCCGCGCTCGCAGGCGATCTCGTAGCCACGGGAGCGCACACGCGCTTCGAGGCAGGCGTGGCAGTGCTGCCCGTCTTCGTCCGTGCAGATTTTTCCGTCGTAGAGCAGGTATTGCCCGCGGACGCTGCCGGGCGAGATATTTGGCATGATGACATTCGCTCCGGCAGAAAGGCCAAGTTCCCTGCCGAGCGGATGGATCGTGCCAAGCGCGGTCGTTGCGGGGAGCAGGGCATACGGGAAGAGCAGGCGCAGCAGGGCGAGGCAGCGCAGCGTCAGGGCGAAGGAGCCATCGGGCGCGTCCCGGAATGGCGTGTCCCTGTGGTGGAGGAACGGCCCGATGCCGATCATATCCGGCTGCAGTTCCTGCAGGAAACGAAGGTCTGCGAGCAGGTCTTCGGCCGTCTGCTCCGGTGCGCCCACCATGAATCCGGCACCAACCTGGTAGCCGATTTCTTTCAGTTCATACAGGCATTGTTTTCGATAGGCGAGGGACATCCCGTCCGGATGCCATTTCCGGTAGAGGGTCTCTGCGGCCGTCTCGTGGCGCAGCAGGTATCGGTCTGCGCCTGCTTCATACAGCATTTCGTATCTTTCACGATCCAGTTCCCCAACAGATAATGTGACAGCACAGTCCGGCCAGGTATCTTTGATGCGGCGGACAAGCTGCGAAAGCTGCCGGACATCCTGATTGAAATGGGCGTCTTCGCCGCTTTGCAGCACGAAGGTCCGCAGGCCGTATGAATAGCCTGTGCGGCAGCATTCCATGATGTCTGTTTCTTCCAGACGGTAGCGTTTCAGACCCTGGTTGCTCCTGCGGATTCCGCAGTAATAACAGTCATTTTTGCAATAATTCGAAAATTCGATCAGACCACGCAGGAAAACCTTTTTACCATAATAGGACTGCCGGACGGCATCCGCAGCAGAAAAAAGGGCTTTGTCAAGCGGGGTGGGGGTGTAGGAGATCCGCGTGCGCCGCGCCTCTGCGGAGGAGCCGGGCTGTGGTGCAGTGAAAGATGCGGGAGAGCCGGGCCGTGATTCAGCGAAAGATGCAGAAAAGCCGGGCTGTGATTCAGCGAAAGATGCAGAAAAGCCGGCTTCCGATTCGGATAATGGCGCGGAGAGGATGGCGAGCAGGCCTTCGTCCGCGAGGTTTTGTGTTTCTGCCAGCTGGCGGATGCTTTGCTCGATCTGTGTCTGGTTCATAGTTTCCCCCTTCCGGAATTTGCTGCACAGTTTGTTGAGCCAATAGTATACGGTGGGGATTTGGAAAAGTAAAGAGAAAAAATCCTTGACACGGGCATTTTTTTATGTATAATGATAAACATACTTTTTATATAGGTTTACTGGTAAAATTGGAAAGGAAATAGAAAAGGAGATTGGAAATGGCGGATATAAAGAAGAGTGTTGTAGATCTGGTAGGAAAGACGCCGATTCTTGAGGCATCACGGTATGCGGAGGCAGCAGGCGTGCCCGGAGCGAAGATCTGGGTGAAGCTGGAACTGTTCAATCCGGCGGGTTCCGTGAAGGACCGGATCGCGCTGGCGATGATCGAGGATGCGGAAAAGGCAGGGAAACTGGCACCTGGCGCGACGATTATTGAACCGACGTCCGGGAATACGGGGATCGGACTTGCAGCAGTCGCGGCGGCAAAAGGCTACAAGGCAATCCTGACGCTGCCGGAGACGATGAGCGTGGAGCGGCGGAACCTGCTCAAGGCATATGGCGCAGAGCTGGTGCTGACGGACGGGACGAAGGGGATGAAGGGCGCGATCGAGAAAGCGGAGCAGCTGCAGAAGGAGACCGAGGGGTCTGTAATCCTGGGGCAGTTTGACAACCCTGCGAACCCGGCGGCACACAAGGAGACAACCGGTGTGGAGATCTGGGAACAGACCGGCGGGGACGTGGATGTTTTTGTGGCGGGTGTTGGAACCGGCGGGACGATTACAGGAGTGGGCAGCCTTCTGAAGAGCAGGAAGCCGGAAGTAAAGGTGATTGCGGTGGAGCCGGCAACGTCGCCGGTGCTGTCCCAAGGGACGGCCGGACCGCACAAGATCCAGGGGATTGGTGCAGGGTTTGTGCCCCAGGTACTTGATACAGAAGTATATGATGAAGTGATTGCAGTGGAGAATGACGATGCGTTTGCAGAGGGCCGGCGCTTTGCTGTGAACGAGGGCGTCATCGTTGGGATTTCCAGCGGTGCGGCGCTGAAAGCAGCAGTGGAAATTGCAAAGCGTCCGGAGATGGCAGGCAAGAACATCGTGGTTCTGCTGCCGGATTCGGGAGACCGCTATTTGTCCACGCAGTTGTTTGGATAAGAGATAGAAGATGGATCTTTGAACGGGGGTGCTGGTGCACCCCCGTTTGTTTGGTGTGCGAGACGGTACACGTCTTAAAACGTTGAATGTATTCAAAAAAAAACAAGAAATCGCGTCAGAAAAGTGATAAAATAGAATGGACTTTTACTGTTTATATATAGGATAAAAATGAAATTTTTTCCGGGGAGCTTGCATGAATGTTCGGAAGATTGAGATAACGAACAGATCGATCCTTGCTGTGTCTGCGTTTGGATTGCTGATCGCAGCGTTTGTGGCACTGATGTTTTTACATATGGGCAGTATTGTGGAATATCCGATCCAGTATGGCTGGGATGTAAAAATGTCGATCGGCGGCTTAAACAAGAAATACCAGGATGTTGCACTTTCCAGTGTGGATCTTCCTGGGACCGTCCATTCGTCGGATTGGATCGAACTGTATCATGATCTGGATGTAGATACCAGGGAACCGCTCACGTTGGTCGTCTATACCAGATTGTCAGAAATCCAGGTGTGGAGCGGAAATGAAACAATTTATCGGAAAGGACAGGGGTGGAAAGAGGATCATCGGTTTGTGGGAAGCGGGTATCACTTTATTCTGCTGCCGACCGGGCAGAAAGAGAAGAAGATCCAGATCCGTGTCACGGCGACAGAAAAGAATGCGTTCCGGAGCTTTCCGGAAGTCCGGCTGGTGAAATCCGATGACGCGTATCTGGCGTTTACGGAGCATAAACGGGGCGGGATCCGAATCAGTGTGTTCCTGTTCCTGTTCGGCGTGCTTCTGTTGTTCCTTGGATTGTGTTTCCTGGTGCTGGACTGGGATTTTTATCCGCTCATCCTGATCGGGGTTTATTCCATCCTGTGCGGGAGCTGGTGTCTGAGTTCCATGAAGGCGCTTCAGCTGTTTTCCTCTGATCTGGAGCTGAACAGTTATATTGAATACCTGGCACTGTTTTTGATGCCGGTACCGGTGTTTGCCATGCAAATCCGGCTGCGCGTTTCACTGTCGAAGAAGGTCGAGCGGCTGTATGCGTCGCTTCTGGCGGTGAACGGGGGCTTTGTGATCGTTGCTGCGCTGCTGCATCAGGTGAATCTGGCGCATATGCCTGCAATGGCATCGTTGTTCCATATATTGATGATTCTGGAGTTTGCGGCTGTTACCGTATTCCCGCTGTCCCAGTGGGGGGAAATGAAGACCTGGGAGAAGCTGTTCCAGCTTTCGATCTGGATTCTAGGGTTTGTCGGATTGATAGATGTCGTATGGTACTATGTTACCAGAACAATCATGCGGTTGGATACGCATCGTTCCGAGACGTTTGTGGCGTTTGGTTTCCTTATTATGGTGGGGCTGATGGTGATTGCTTTCATTCTGCAGGTCTATGACAGCAGACTGGGAACCAGTGAGCGGGATATGCTCATGCGGCTTGCATACCAGGATGAGATGACCGGACTTTCGAACCGTGCGCGCGGCGAGGAAGTCCTGCACGAGGCGGTGCAGTGGGAAGACGGTTATGTGGTGATCAATCTGGATTTGAATGGGCTGAAGACGGTGAATGATGTGTACGGGCACAGCGGCGGAGACCAGTATATCAAATCATTCAGCGGGATTCTGCAGGAGGTGTTTGGAAAGGAAGAGGTCGTTGCGCGGATGGGCGGGGATGAGTTCCTGGTGATCGTGCGCGGGGAAGGAATTTCCAATATCACCCGGCAGCTGCGGAAGCTGGATATTCTCTGTCGCCGGGCGTCGCATCTGTACGAGTTCAATGTGGATTCGTCCTATGGCTATGCCCGCAGCAGCGAGATGAACGATCCGAATCCGGAGCATCTCTACCGCCTCGCCGATGAGCGGATGTATGCCATGAAGGTGGCGTCGAAAAAGGAGAGGAAGGCGTAGAAGACGCATGGGAGTGGCGTCGTCCCCCGCGCTTGCCGCAAGGCGGCGTTACCATGCGCGGGGGCGCGATGCAGGCGTGCCTGCATCGGTGGCGTCGAAAAAGGAGAGGAAGAATTAAACGCCGACTGCGCGCTTGTCGTCGGGCAATGGAGCGACCTTGAGCGCAGCGAAAGTTCGCGCCATGCCACAGAAGCGGTTACATTCTTCG
>CADBTO010000281.1 GCA_902797565.1 uncultured Lachnospiraceae bacterium | reverse complement strand
TATGAAAACAGGGATTATCTCCGATACCCACAATCTCCTGAGGCAGGAAGTTGTCCATTATTTACAGGATTGTGACTATATCCTTCACTGCGGGGATTTCAGCAGCTGGGAGATTTTGGATCAGCTGGAGCAGATCGCACCGGTGAAGGCTGTGCGAGGAAACAACGATAAGGAATGGGCGGAGCATCTTCCGCTGTTTCTGGATTTTGAACTGGGTGGACTGCAGATCTGTATGACTCATAAGAAAAAAGATCTGCCCCGGGATTTGACGCCATACGACTTGGTGATTTGTGGCCATACGCATCAGTACGCTTCTGTCTGGCAGGAACCTGTCGGACAGAGGCGTACGCTGGTGTTGAACCCGGGCAGCTGCGGACCGCGTCTGTTCATCCAGCCAATTACAATGGCGATACTGGAAATCGACCCAGACGGATGGAACGTCCAGCAGATCAGGATTCCACACACAGCGAAAGAGAAAGCGCCAAAGATTGATCGGGGAAATATCTACAGCCAGATAAAGGTTGTGGTGCGGGATACGGAGAAAGGACTGTCGGTAGAAACCATTGCAAAGAAGCATGGAATGGATTCAGCACTGGTGGAGCAAATTGTCCGGTTGTTTGTTACACATCCTGGTGTAACTGTGGAAGGAATCATGGAAAAGATGGGACTGCTGGGGAAGCTGGATGATGAAAAAATTTAATACAACTGCTGTCTGTGTACCTTCAAAGCATTATATGGTAGATCTTTCTGAGAGAGTTGCAGAGATAAAGATGTTGGTTGATGATGGTAAATATTTTACGATCAACAGAGCCAGACAATATGGGAAGACAACAACAATAGATGCCCTGGAAAAAGCATTAGCGAACGAGTACTGTATTTTAAGCCTTGATTTTCAAGGTATCAGTGAAGCTGGGTTTAAGACAGAAGAGTCATTTGTGAAAGCTTTTTCCAGGGCTGTTATAAAAAAAGCAAGCGTTGCAGGGATACCATCGAATGTGGTGGAAGACCTGAAGGATTATGTAAAGCGGCGAGATGAAAAAGCGCTTCTTGATGAATTGTTTTCTTCTTTGACTGACTGGTGTGAAGAGGAATCCAGACCGGTTGTGATGATTATCGATGAGGTGGACAGCGCCGCAAATAATCAGGTATTTCTTGACTTTTTAGCACAGCTAAGGATGCAGTATCTTGAAAGAGAAAAGAATCCTGGTTATAAGACATTCCAATCGGTCATTCTTGCCGGGGTAACGGATGTAAAACATCTCAGGAGCAAGATTCGCCCCGGAGACCAGCATAAGGTCAACAGTCCATGGAATATAGCTTCGGACTTCGATATTGACATGAGCCTTTCCTCAGATGGTATCAAAGGAATGCTGGATGAATATGAGGCAGATCATCACACAGGCATGAATACTTCTGATGCTGCAGCATATATTCGGGCGATTACAAATGGATACCCCTATTTGGTAAGCCGTATTTGTGAATTGATCGATACGAAACTGGTTCCGGAGAAATTTAAGGATTTCAGAGCGGCGTGGACAGAGTATGGTGTGGAAGCGGCTATAAAGATCCTGTTGGAAGAAACCGGAAATGCGTTATTTGATTCTTTGACCGGAAAACTTCTGATATATCCCGGGCTGAAGAAAAAACTGCGGAATATTCTTTTGCGCGGTGAGACAGTTGCCTGGCTTCCGTATGATGAGCAGCAGCAGCAGTTGTTTATGTATGGATTTATAAGAAATAATCATAACACTGTAGCGATACCAAATCGTATATTTGAAAGATTGCTTTATGCACATTTTATTGGTGACACGGATAAGAATCATGATCTGAAGCAAAAGGCATCAGAGATCAAATCAATTTTTGTGGATGAAGATGGATGGCTGAATGTGCCGAAGATCATGGAGCATTTTATTATGGAGCATCATCGGATTCACGGAGATAATACTGAAAAATTTCTCGAAGAAGAGGGAAGAGAAAGATTTGTGACATATGTGTCTGCTGTAATAAACGGGATAGGAACATATGATATTGAACCACAGACCAGAGATCACAAAAGAATGGATTTGGTCATTCATTATCTTGGCCGGAGGTATATCATAGAACTTAAGATATGGCGGGGAGAGAGATATCACGCTGAAGGAGAAAAACAGATCAGCGAATATTTGGACTATTTCAAGTTGAACACAGGCTATATGCTCAGTTTCAACTTCAATCAGAAGAAGGAATCCGGTGTAAAGCGGGTTGAAATTGCAGATAAGGTGTTAATTGAAGGGACTGTGTAATAATTGATCACGCAGATTTTTCCCCCAGATGAAAAGAAAACAGGCAAAGGGATTCCACGCTTGGTAATCCCTTTGCCTGTTGTTTTCAATTAAATCAAAGTTCAGTCAAGTCGAAATCAGAAAGTGTGATTGTGGAAGCCACATTCTCCGGATCGTGATCCTTCAGATAACCCATAGATACCTGCATCGTGAGGTTTTCAACGGTCTCTGGCATTGTGTCAACGTCGATGGTGATATCAACGGTCTTGCCGCCTTCCAGACGGACATCGTCGCCGCCGTACCACTTGTAGCCATTTGCTTCGTCCATAAATGCGACCTTGATCCAACGGGTATTGTTCGATTCCCCTTTGAATGTCAAGCGGTATTTCTTTCCCTTCTCCAGCTTCAGACCGGTCTGCTTCATCTGGACATGCCAATCTTCCGTGCCGTATTTCTTGATATCGAAGGTTGCTTTCTTATCTGCAAAGGTTGCAGTGGCATCTGCATCACCAGCCTGTACATAGGTATCCCATGAGGTCTGGCCGTCTTCAAAGTTCCCGTTCTTCAGCAGGGAGCCGCCGATCTGCTTTACAGAGACATTGTCAATGTAATAGGTTCCGGGAGCCTCGATCTTCAGTGTCAGCGCCTTGGCAGCGTCTTTCAGGTCTGCAGCCATTACGCAGTCTTCCTTCGCATAACTCTTTGCGGTGCCATCCAGTTCCGCCACGAAGTCTACGCCGCCCAGGTTTGCGGAAATCTTCTTTCCAGCCTCGCCTTCTGCGTCAAAACTCAGGCCATACTGTGCGCCGGGCTTGAGATACAGCTTGTCCTGGGAAATAATGACCGGGTTCTTCTCGCTGGTTCCTTCCGGAGCAACGATTTCCAGCCTGCGCTTGTGTGTGCCGTTCTCAGGAATATTGGTGACGGAAACCTTTGCCTTGCCAATTTTCTCCAGATTCCAGAATCCAAGCCGTCCTTCGCCTTCTTCAAAGCCGCCGTTGTAGATGACATTTCCGTCATAACGCGGCAGTTTTGCTTCCTCGCCAACGGCATCCTGGGATGTTTTTTCCAGCCGGACATTGCTGATGGAGAATGTTCCGATGGAATTTTCCATACTGCCCATATTGAAGTCCAGCCGTGCATGCGGGTCGCTTGCATTGTTCATAACGAACTCATAGGTATAGGTCTTCTTCTCTGTGCCCAACTCGAAGATTTCCTGCGGCATATAACTTGCCCAGCCCTTCTCCGGAGCCATCACAGCGACGCGGCCTTTTCTCGGTGCCGATGCGCTTGCATCGAACGTGAGTTTGTAATGTCCGCCCTTTTCCATCGGGATATGCCAGGAAACAAGCTGGATGCTGTAATCCACAGAGCCGTCTTTCGTGGTGGTCACATTGATCGCGCCATCCTTGAGTTCTGCGGTTCCTTCGCCGCCTTCTGCGGTCATGAACTGCCAGTCAGCTTCGGTTTCCTTGTCTGTCAGATCCTCTGCTTTGGAGAGATCCCCATTCACGATCAGGTTCCCTGTGCTGTCCGCGCCGCGCATTGCAGC
>CADBTO010000280.1 GCA_902797565.1 uncultured Lachnospiraceae bacterium | reverse complement strand
TTCCGCAAATTTTTCCATTATCCCGAACCCCTGGAAATTTGGGAAGTATGCGGAAGTGCTGCAGAAGCCTGAGTTCGCCCGCGGTATCCGGAACACCCTTATGGTGGCAGTGCCGGTGCTGGTGATCGGCGGCATCACATCTTCTCTGGCGGCGTTCTCTTTCAGCAAGCTGAAGTTTCGTGGAAAGGACGGGATTTTCCTGGGACTGCTTGCCACAATGATGATCCCGTTTGCGGTTGTTATGATTCCGCAATATGTTATGTTTACAAAAATGGGCTGGACAAATTCTCTTTTACCGCTTATAATACCAGGTATGTTTGGCAATGTCAGCATTATCTTTTTCCTGCGGCAGAACCTTTCAAGCGTACCGGATTCCATTGCGGAGGCGGCAAAAATCGATGGATGCAGTTATGTCCGGATGTATACGGATATCTTCCTCCCGTTGATGAAGGGTGCACTGATGACCCAGCTGATTCTGTGGTTCATGGGCATCTGGAATGATTATCTGGCTCCCACAATCTTTATTCAGAATGAAGAGTGGTTCACACTGCAGGTGGTCATCCGTTCCTTCAACGCATATTATGCGGTGAACAGCGACTACCCGCTGATTATGGCGGCTTCGGTTCTGTCCATTATCCCGACGCTTGGATTGTTCTTCTTCTTCCAGCGCTATATCATTGAATCGCTTGCAGTTTCCGGTGTGAAGGGATAAGAAATGGATTTAGATATCAAACGGCGCAGGGTTTGCGCGGGTGTTTTAGGAGCAATGATGATGCTGACAGCATGTGGAGATTCGGGGGCTGCGTTAAAGGCAGCCCCTCCTGTGGAAAAAACTTTTTCGGAAGTATCCGTCCATGATCCGGCGATTGTGGACGAAGGGGATGGGACATATTATATCTTTGGCTCCCATCTCGCTGTTGCGAAGACGGATGACCTGCAGAACTGGGAATATGTGAACCAGGGCGTTTCGAATGAGAGCAAGGTCATACCGGATGTGTTCCATCAGATGAAGGACGCGTTTGAATGGTCGCACAGCAATACCTTCTGGGCCCCGGAAGTACGGAAGCTTGGGGATGGGAAGTACCATATGTATTATTGCAACTGCAAAGGCGATGAGCCGCTCTCCTGTATGGGGATGGCAGTGGCAGACCAGGTGGAAGGCCCGTATGAGAACCAGGGGCTGCTTTTGAAATCCGGTATGGATGCTTCGGAGAAAAATGCGGACGGGGAAATCTATGATGGCCGGCGCGATCCGAATGTTGTGGACCCGAACCTGTTCGAGGACAAGGAAGGGCGCCTGTGGATGGTTTACGGATCATATTCCGGCGGCATCTTTGTAAAAGAGCTGGACAAAAACACCGGAGAGTTCCTGGAACCGGGATATGGGAAAAAGATCCTGGGCGGGAACCATCTGCGCATAGAAGGGCCGTATATCATCTATAATCCGGATACAGAGTATTATTATCTCTTCCTGTCCTTTGGCGGACTGGATTCTGACGGCGGGTACAATGTCCGTGTGGCACGTTCGAAGAACCCGGACGGGCCGTACCTGGATTCGATGGGACAGGATCTCATCGACTGCAAGGGCAAGGTGGGAACCACGTTTTCTGATGCGACTGCCGCGCTCTTCGGGACGAAGCTGATGGGCTGCTACAAGTTCCTCTGGCACGAAGGCGAGGAAGGGGAAGACCGGCAGGGCTATCTTTCGCCCGGACACAATTCCGTGTTGTATGACAAGGAATCCGGGAGATTTTATATCATCTATCACGTCCGCTTTGAAAAGCGGGGAGAAGAACACGAGGTCCGTGTGCATGAGCTGGTTTTCAATGAGGACGGCTGGCCGTGCGTATTGCCGTATCGGTATACAGGTACAGATGTTCCGGATGCCGGGAAACTGGACTTCTCCGGGACATACAAGTTGATCCAGCATGGCAGGGATATTTCTCCGGATATCAAGGAATCGGTGGAAATCGTGCTAGGGAAAGACGGGAATGTTTCGCAGGCGGCGGAAGGCGAGGCCGAGGAACCGGACCAAGCGGTTTCCGGCAGCTGGGAAGCAGTCGCCCAAAGCGTGTCGATAACGCTTGGGGAAAAAGAATATAAAGGAATCTTCCGGGTGCAGTGGGATGAGGACGGGAAGAAATACGTCCGTGTCTTCTCCGCAATCTGCACCGAAACAGGGGAATCGATCTGGGGCAGCGGGCTGGCGGCGGTGCAGTAGTAAAACCATAAAGCGCACACAAAGGAGTTCTAAATCATGAGCATGGGTTTTTGGACAAATGGCCTGATGCGGGCTATGAATTTTATAGCAGACATATTCATTCTGCATCTCTTATGGGTGCTGTTTTCATTGCCCGTATTCACGATCGGGGCGTCCACGGCGGCATTATATGACGCGAGTATGCGGCGGCTCCGTACGGGAGAGGGCTATGTCAGCAAGAACTTCGTTCGTGCGTTCAAGGCAAACTTCCGCCAGGCAACGCTGATCTGGCTGGGGCTTTTTGCAGTCGGGTTTATGCTCTTTACGGACATCCGCTACGGCCTTTATCTTCATAACGCAGTGGGGCGGATGTTTCTGATTGGTGCGGGAGTCCTTCTGGTACCGTATATCTGTGTCCTGCTCTACATCTTTCCGGTGCAGGCAAAATTTGAAAACCGGATTTTTGATAATCTGAAAAATGCGCTGATTCTGTCACTCCGGCATTTCGGACTGACATTGCTTTTACTGGCAATCTGGGGAACAGTCATCGTCCTGACTGCACACTTTGTCCCGATGATGGGGCTGATGCTGATTATGGGCGCGGGGCTGTGCGGCATCGTGACATCCACGATCTTCATCCAGATTTTCAGGAACTATGTGGACGGAGAACTGGAACGGGATCTGGAAGTTTCCGGGGAGGATTTTTCCCGGGCATAAGCGTGCACCACTTGATTTCTTTGAATAGGGAGGTTAAAAAAGGTTTATGGCAAAGTTGACAATCAAGAAAAATGAGAAGGGGGCTACGATCGCTCCGGAGATTTTCGGACACTTTTCCGAGCATCTGGGACGCTGCATTTATGAGGGCATCTATGTGGGCGAGGATTCCGGGATCCCGAACGTGAACGGGATGCGGACCGATGTCGTGGAAGCGCTCAAGGAGATCGACATCCCCTTCCTGCGCTGGCCGGGCGGCTGCTTTGCGGACGAATACCATTGGAAAGACGGGATCGGGCCGAAAGAGACGCGGAAAAAGATGGTGAACACCCATTGGGGCGGCGTGGTGGAAGACAATTCCTTTGGCACGCATGAATACTTCGAGCTGATCCGCCAGCTGGGCTGCCAGGCATACGTGAACGGGAACCTGGGCAGCGGCACCGTGCAGGAGATGAGCGAGTGGGTGGAATATATGACGTTCGATGGAGTTTCTCCGATGGCGGACCTGCGGAAGGCAAACGGCAGCGAGAAATCCTGGAGCGTTCCGTTCTTCGGCGTGGGTAATGAGAACTGGGGCTGCGGCGGCAATATGACGCCGGACCATTATGCAAACGAATATCGTCGTTATCAGACTTATGTCCGCCAGTATGATCCGGAGAAGCCGATCAAAAAGGTCTGCTGCGGGCCGGGGGTTGCGGATGACTTTGACTGGACGGAGCGGGTTCTGAAAACCTGCTATGACCACAATTCACCGGAAGCGCATGGCTTCATGGATTATCTGTCCATTCACTATTATGTGATGCCCGGTGGTTGGGAGAACAAGGGAAGCGCGACGGACTTCACGGAAAAAGAATGGTACACCACACTTGCGAAAGCGATGTGGATGGAACGGCAGGTCGAGAAGAATTCTGAGATCCTGGACCGTTATGATCCGGAGAAGAAGATCGGCCTTTGCGTGGATGAATGGGGGAACTGGTTTGATGTGGAACCGGGGACGAATCCTGGCTTC
>CADBTO010000279.1 GCA_902797565.1 uncultured Lachnospiraceae bacterium | reverse complement strand
GGTCGTTGTCCCGGTTCCTGTGTTCGTTCCCGTGCCGGTATTTGTTCCGGTGCCGGTCGTTGTCCCCGTGCCCGTATTTGTTCCGGTGCCGGTCATTGTCCCAGTTCCTGTGTTCGTCCCCGTGCCGGTATTCGTTCCCGTGCCGGTCGTTGTCCCCGTGCTCGTATTTGTTCCGGTGCCGGTCGTTGTCCCCGTGCCGGTCGTTGTGCCTGTGCCCGTATTCGTTCCGGTGCCGGTATTTGTTCCGGTTCCCGTAGTCGTTCCAGTGCCGGTCGTTGTTCCGGTGCCGGTCGTTGTCCCGGTTCCTGTGTTCGTCCCCGTGCCGGTAGTCGTTCCGGTGCCCGTCGTTGTCCCGGTTCCCGTATTCGTTCCCGCACCGCTTCCGCCCGTGCCATTGGTCGGATTCAGCGATTCAAATGTTTCTTCTACATATTTTTTGGCTTCCTCAACGGTCATCCCGCCGACCTTTTTCTCTGCAAATTGCTCGATCAGTTTGATCTGCAAGTCGCTCAGTCCGTAGTTTTTCTTCGCCCATTCCGCAAACTCTTCCCACTCCTTCGCAGTCGAAGTATCTGCGTAAACAACCTGCGGTGCAGGCAGGATCGCCGCTTCATTAGACAGTCCCAATGTCATCACGGCTGCAATACACAAGATCCGTTTCAAATATTGGCTTCTTTTTTTCATTTTCATAAACTCCTTTGTTTCTTCAAAATCACATCGTAAAAACCCATCTTCTATTTTACCACAACTGTCCACTAATTTCAAGTCAAAAAAGCGGATGACTCCATCATCCGCTCAAATCAACACAAAAGGCTGCTCTGTTGAAAAAAACATCTCGTCACCCGTAATCGGGTGGGTAAATTCAATCTTTCCCGCGTGAAGCGGTATAGACGCATAGGATGAATAATCCTCACAATACAGATAATCTGCCGGCAGTGGATGGCCCAAATAGCCCATATGTACCCGGATCTGATGGCAGCGCCCGGTTTCCAGAACAAGCGAAACCAAAGAATGCGTCTCAGACTCATCCAGCACCCGATACCGTGTTACGGCACGCTGGCCGCGTTCCTCATTTACTTCCCGAAGGATCACAGAGCCTTCCACCCGCCCGATCGGCATATCAACAACACCTTCTTTTTGTTCAAATATGCCCCTGCAGACTGCCGAATATTCCCGGTGGATCCTCCTTTGCGCAATATCCTGTGTAAGGATAGATGCTGCCAGCCGGTTCTTGGCGATGATCACCAGACCCGTCGTATCCCGATCCAGCCTGTTAATACACCGGAACGGATAGGATTCATGCCGCTTTCTGGCATGCGCAGATACAATATTGGCTAGCGACATATCCCGATGATGGAGCGATGGATGGATCGCCATATGATGCGTCTTGTTCACAACCAGCAGATGTTCATCTTCAAACACCACATCCAGAGGGCCTTCCCTCGGCACGATCTGATCCGAGGCCGAAACTGTTTCAATGATTGCGGCATCTACCCGATCGCCCACCGAAACAGGATCGCTCAGTTTCGCGGATCCACCGTTGATGCAAAGCCCCTTCGGATTTTCTTTCAGCGCCGCAAGGATCGCCCGCGGATATCGTTTTTCCTTCAGGAATGCCCGGACACTCCGGTATTCTTTTGGGATCGAATAGGAAATCCAGACCATATTCAGCCTTTCTGCACGTTCTCCCGAACCACTTCAAACAGCTTTTCCGCCAGCACCTTATGGCCTTCCGGCGTCAGATGCAGGGAATCTGTCTCCGATGGTTCAATGTATTCTGCCGCATTAAAGAAAATACATCCGTATTTTTCGGCCACTGCCCTGTAATATTCCGGGAATTTTTTCGATTCATCAACCGCTTCTTCATAAAATGCTCCATAAAACGGCGATTTCCGAATGCCCGCTCCAATCTCCGGCGGTGAGACCAGTATAATCTGCGGAATAAAGCCCTGCTTTTCTTCTGTAAATTTCCGGATCACATCCACGAGAACTGCAGCCCCGTCCGCAATCTCCTTTGCCGACAGATGAAATGCCGCCTTCAGATCATTACTTCCCAGCATCAGAATCACGACATCCACCGGTTTATGTGAATTGAGGCAGGGCTTTAGATAATCCAGCCCGTTCTTCCATCCATCCACAGGATCATCGTGGATCGTTGTCCGCCCATTACAGCCTTCCTCGATCACTGCATAATCTTCTCCCAGCAGTATCTGCAGTCTGCCCGGATAACGCACTTCCCGCGGATAGCGCAGCCCCGTTTCCGGAACATAGCCATATGTATTTGAATCTCCATAACAAACAATCGTCGTCATTCATTCACCTCCATCAACAGACTCGGTATACCGACACTTCGGAAATGACGGGCACCCCCAGAACTGGTTCCCGGCATTTGGCCCTTTCTTCGCCGTTCGAAGGACAAGCTGTGCGCCGCACTTCGGACAAAGCTTTTCAGAATCCTTGGGTGCCAGCTTTTCTTGAATCCTCTCTATGTGTTCTTTTTTCTCCTGACGAGTCACTTTCGTCAGGGGCTTCAGCTTTTCGTACACGGCCTCTGTATTCGATTCATTAAGAACGTCATCGGCGTTATCCCAGATTTCTCTTACCGCAGCATAAAGCCTGTCACGCTTTACCACCTTGACACTTGTAACCGTGACTTTCTTTAGCTCGCACCGCTCGGAGAACACGATGACAGAAAAAAGCGGGATACCTGGGTCAGACAGATATTCTCCCAGCCACTTGATATGTGTCTGGTTCTGCTTAACCGGATTGTAAAAACGGTTTTTCTCCCTGTTTGGCAGCGTTGCCGTCCAGTAGGTTTGCCGTTCATCTCCAAATATCCAGCCAGAATAGTTCTTGCTCTCGAAAACGAAGATGCCTTTCTTCGTGATATAAACCACGTCAATCTCTGATGTTTCACCATTGCCTTTGGGAACGTAGATATTCCGCAGGATTTTACCTTTGCGGCCAAAAAGATTGACCCACAGCAATTCTACAGCGGTCAAGGTTTCACCATACCAGCCGGTCATTTTTTCAAACATATCATGTTCCTCCCATTATGCCGCACCAGAAGCCATGGCTGAATTTCCAGAGCCTTGATTTCTGGGGGATAATACAGACACATAAAATCACCTTCCCTTAAGTACAAGTTTTTCAATCCCATTCCAACCACCTCCATTTTCGCCAAAGGAGAAATTCCGATTTTTCGAATCGATTCTTACTGTTTAGTTTACCACAGAATCGAAAAAAAAGGTAGACGGAAAACAAAAGGCACCCCGGACAGGGATGCCACAGGCGGAAATCACTTCGCGTTCACAAGGCCGGCATACATCGACCGCTGCTCTGACGGAATATCAAGAAGCCCATAGCCTGCTCCACCGTATACTTCAGTTTCTCCATCACCTTCTTGATGGATAGAATAATGGCGTTCTGCTCGCCGATTTCCTGGTTCTCCAAATCCCTCATTCCCGCTGTCATATATTCCCGCCTCCATTCTTTATTTGCCCGTGCTTTACGCACAGCTGCTTCCAACTTCTGCACATATCCATCATCTGACGGCTTCCCCGCCACATAGTCCAGGAATGCCTTTAATCCGCCGCCCACGTCTTTTTTTGTCCCGTTTGCGCAGAGCACGATCTTCGTGGTCTTGTCTCCCATCTGGAGCTTATGATCCTGGTCGCACCGATTGGTAAAAGAGTACAGGTGCCGTCCCTTTTTGAACGGATCAAACGGGCAAATCATGATGATATACGATTCCTTCAGCTTGCTGTATGGTTCGTCTGTCTCCAGCATCTGCGTGTCTACCATCGAGCCGTAGAAGCGCATCTGCAAGGGCAGGTTTCCGGTATTCAACACCTGCATCTCAAGCTCGACTTGATCATCGCCTCATCCCACCCTCCGGCTTCCCGCCAGAAACAGCTTTGCGTTCAAACCGGGATCACGCACTCCTGACGGAAATACGGTATCCGGCTATCATGTGTCATAAGCTTCATT
>CADBTO010000278.1 GCA_902797565.1 uncultured Lachnospiraceae bacterium | reverse complement strand
CGTAGGCAGGCAGGTCCAGGTCGAAAAGGCCGGGTTCCTGGGGATAATCCCAGTCCAGATGGTCTGTGACGGCAAGCCCGGCAAGCCCGGCTTCCTGTGCGGCAGAGACCATGGCGTCCAGGTCTGCTTCACTGTCCCCGGAAAACCGGGAGTGCGTGTGGCTGTCGATATAATGGGTTTGTTTTTGCATGGTTTGAAGCCCTCCAGTTGCTTATGGGAAAACCATGCGCCGCAGTACGGGGGAGCATGGCTTGATTTACAACAAAATATTCTATAAATTTCAAAAAAAATTGTCAATATCGCTTGAAAAATAAAAAAAAATCGAGTATACTATAACAAGTTTGTGTTAGATCTTTTTCGGACAAACCTGTCCGGAGGTTCCAGAAGCGGATTTCTGCCGGAAATCCGGATGGAGTGCTTCGGGCAATCCAAATCCAATGAAAATCAGGAGGAAACAAAATGGCAGTAAGAGTTGCAATCAATGGTTTCGGTCGTATCGGTCGTCTGGCTTTCCGTCAGATGTTCGGAGCAGAAGGTTATGAGGTCGTTGCGATCAACGATCTTACCAGCCCTAAGATGCTGGCACACCTGCTGAAATACGATTCTTCCCAGGGAAAGTACGAGCTGGCTGACAAGGTGTCTGCCGGGGAAGATTCCATTACCGTAGATGGCAAGGAGATCAAGATTTACGCATTCCCGGATGCAAATAATTGCCCGTGGGGTGAGCTGAAGGTTGACGTTGTGCTGGAGTGCTCCGGTTTCTATACCAGCAAAGAGAAGGCTCAGGCACACATCAATGCCGGCGCACGCAAGGTTGTTATTTCCGCTCCGGCTGGGAATGACCTTCCGACCATCGTATACAACACGAACCATGAGACTTTGAAGGCTGATGATACGATCATCTCCGCAGCATCCTGCACGACCAACTGCCTGGCTCCTATGGCAGCTGCTCTGAACAAGTATGCGCCGATCCAGTCTGGTATCATGGTGACGATCCATGCTTATACCGGTGACCAGATGACACTGGATGGCCCGCAGAGGAAGGGCGACCTTCGCCGTTCCCGTGCAGCTGCTGTGAATATCGTTCCGAACAGCACAGGCGCTGCAAAGGCAATCGGCCTGGTTATTCCGGAACTTTCCGGCAAGCTCATCGGTTCCGCTCAGCGTGTTCCGACCCCGACTGGTTCTACCACGATCCTGACGGCTGTTGTGAAGAAGGCTGGCGTGACAAAAGAAGATATTAACGCTGCTATGAAGGCTGCTGCAAATGAGTCCTTCGGCTACAATGAGGACGAGATCGTATCCTCCGATGTGATCGGGATGCGTTATGGTTCTCTGTTTGACGCGACTCAGACAATGGTCTGCCAGGTGGCGGATGATACCTATGAGGTTCAGGTTGTTTCATGGTATGACAATGAGAACAGCTACACCTCCCAGATGGTCCGGACAATCAAGTACTTCAGCGAGCTTGCATAAGACTGTGCAGTTATTGCATACTGAAAATTGACCTTGACCGGGTCCGGCTTATGAATGGGCCGGATCCGGTTTTTTCATCCATATAGCCGCCGGGAAGCGTATGTCGGAGGCGGGCAGATGGAGAATAAAAAATTCGATAGGAGAAATAGAATCATGGGATTGAATAAGAAATCTGTAGATGACATCAATGTGGCTGGCAAGCGTGTGCTTTGCCGTTGTGACTTCAATGTTCCGTTGATTGACGGGCAGATCACGGACGAGAACCGTCTGGTAGCAGCACTGCCGACGATCAAAAAACTTGTGGCAGATGGCGGGAAGGTTATTCTCTGCTCCCATCTTGGGAAGCCGAAGGGAGAGCCGAAGCCGGAACTGTCACTGGCACCGGTGGCAAAGCGCCTTTCCGAGCTGCTGGGACAGGACGTGAAGTTTGCGGCAGACAATAACGTGGTTGGCGAGAATGCACGGAAAGCGGTTGAGGAGATGAAGGACGGGGAAGTCATTCTTCTGGAGAATACGCGGTATCGTGCGGAAGAGACCAAGAATGGCGAGGCATTCTCGAAGGATCTGGCGTCCATCTGCGACGTATTCGTGAATGACGCGTTTGGTACGGCGCACCGTGCGCATTGCTCGAATGTCGGTGTGGCAGGGCTTGTGGACACGGCTGTGGTTGGTTACCTGATGCAGAAGGAGATCGATTTCCTGGGCAAGGCAGTTGAAGAGCCGGAGCGCCCGTTTGTTGCGATCCTCGGCGGCGCGAAGGTGGCGGACAAGCTGAACGTGATCAACAACCTGCTGGAGAAGTGCGATACGCTCATCATCGGCGGCGGGATGGCGTATACCTTTGCGAAGGCGCAGGGCTATGAGATCGGGAAATCGCTTTGCGATGATTCGAAGCTGGATTATTGCAAGGAGATGATGGAGAAGGCGAAGGAGAAGGGCAAGAAGCTGCTGCTGCCGGTGGACAGCGTGGTTATTTCTGAATTCCCGAATCCGATTGATGCGGCTGTGGAGACTGAGGTGGTGGATATTGATAAGATTCCGGCGGACAAGGAAGCTTGCGATATCGGACCGAAGACGGCAGAGATGTTTGCGAATGAAGTGAAGAGCGCGAAGACCGTTGTCTGGAACGGGCCGATGGGCGTCTTTGAGAATCCGACCCTGGCAAAGGGGACACTGAGCGTGGCGCAGGCGCTTGCGGACACCGATGCAACAACGATCATTGGCGGCGGGGATTCTGCTGCAGCAGTGAACCAGATGGGCTTCGGCGACAAGATGAGCCACATCTCCACGGGCGGCGGTGCATCGCTGGAGTTCCTGGAAGGCAAGGATCTTCCGGGTGTGGCGGCTGCGAATGATAAGTAATTGGAGTAAATATACAAAAACTCGAACAAAACTCCGACTGCGCGTTGATCGGCGGACGTAGTGCGGTGCGAGCGAAGGCGAGACTCCGCACGCAGTCACAGTAGAGGTGCCATTGTTCAGCGAAGCTGAATAATGGGGCCTCTGTAACGCGATACAATAAGCGCACAAAGGAGTTCT
>CADBTO010000277.1 GCA_902797565.1 uncultured Lachnospiraceae bacterium | reverse complement strand
TTTACAAACTGCCCGTCCGCACGCTTTGCTCCAAGCCGCTTCGATTCGGAATCACGACCGTTCTTCGTGGATCCCATTCCCTTTTTATGTGCAAAAAACTGAAGATTCAACTTCATCATCATGCTACCTCCTCGTATAAAACCCGGATAAATTTTTTTCCGTATTCTTTTGCTGTTTCAGATAACCCCAGAACCATGGCGTCCATCAAGAGCTGTCCTTTCCCGGAAAGTTCTTCCGGAAAACGGACGGAAATCATCCCGTCTTCTTCCCTGCTCTCCAGCGTAAACGCATCTTCTGTCAGCTGGTCAATGGCATTGATGGTATTGATCACGAGCATGGAAACGGCTGCACAGACGATATCTGTCCCGTTTTCTCCAAAGCCCGCATGTCCCAGGCAGGAAAAACCCCGGTAATCCGAATGGCTCTGTCCTGTCTGGATTTTTATCCGAACCACGGTTTAGCCGTTGATCTTGTCAATACGGATCTTCGTATAGAGCTGACGATGCCCTCTTTTCTTGTGGTATCCCTTTTTGGGCTTGTACTTGTATACGATGACTTTTTTGTTCTTCCCGTTTTCCAGGACAGTGGCTTCCACGCTGGCACCGCCAACGGTAGGATCCCCTACTTTCACCTCGTCCCCGCCGATGAGCAGAACCTCGTTGAAGGTGTATTTCCCGTCTTCGGATTCCAGCTTCTCGACTTTCAGCACGTCTCCCTCGGAAACTTTGTACTGTTTTCCGCCTGTCTTGATGATTGCGTACATGTTTTTCCTCCAAAATACCCGCCAGCTGCGGTGCAGTTTCCCTATTGAATCTGCTTCCAAAAACCTCACTGTGCGACATACTTGCACAGCATATCACAGAAAACAGAGGCTGTCAAGCGATTTTGAGTAAAAAGCCGGGAAAGCGCGCGGAATTTGGAAGAATTAGCCAAAACGCCAGCGAATCAGGCGGGTGATTTTTCATAATCGAATGTCTGCTGTCCCTGCCCTTTACACAACGACTTCATGAAATGATTTCACGCAGCGGTGCACCGCGCCGTCCCCTCGCGATTTCACAAAGTCCAAGCGTTGTTATTCCTATACAACGACTTCATACAACGGCGCGCCGCGCCGTTCTCTCGCGATTTCGCAAAGTCCAAGCTTCGTCATTCCAAATACTTCGACTTTTCGTGGATCGTTCCGCAGGAAGGACTGGAATGCGGACAGGAGGATGCCCTCGCTGTCTTTGGATTTCATATTGATGAAGTCCACCAGGATGATGCCGGAAAGGTTGCGGATCATGATCTGGCGGGCAATTTCTTTTGCGGCTTCCAGATTTGGAGCCAGGAACGGGTCGTCTGCTTCCTGTGGATCGCTGCTTCCTTTAATTTTCCGGATGATTTTCCGGCCAATCTTTTCCGTCCCTTTTGCGGTATTGACATCAATGACGGTCAGTGCTTCCGTGTGCTCGATGATCAGATTTCCGCCGCTTTTCATATAAACCGTTTTTGAAAGTGCATCCCGGAGTTTTGTTTCAATGGAATAAAGCTTGCACAGGGGATAATCATCCTGGTACAAGGGCGCAAGATACACGCCTGCTGCCTGGCCGGCCAGCATTTGTTCAGAGAGCATCGCGTGCAGGCCGGGCGGCATTTGCTCAGAAAGCATTGCGTGCAGGCCGGGCAGATCCGTCACGACTTTCAGTGTGCCGCTTGTTTTTTCTGAAAATGCGGCGGCAGTCTGAACCTGTTCCGCAAAAAAGCTTTCGTCCTGTTTCAACAGGCCGGGCAGCTGCCTGCTGCTGCCCTTTTGGATCAGGGAAAGCGCCGCGCGCCAGGTTTCAAGGATTTCTGAGAGCAGCACTTGCCTGTCCATGTCTGCTGCCGCTGTCCGGATCAGAATCTGGGGGCAGGGGCTGTATCCTGCAGGAACTTCCATAAGGAACTGATGTTCGATTTGTTCCAGCAGGAAACTTTTTAAGCTGGCGCGAAGCTCTTTGCTGATCTTTTTGGACAGGGAGAGGGATTCCTGTACTGCGGGTTTATTCACAGGAGATACAGGGGAAAAGGTCAGGATGCACCCGGTGCCTTTGAATGAAAGATCCTGGCTGCATTGGCAGTCTTTGGTCTTTGCAGCGTCTTTCTGGACCTGGACCAGGCAGAGCGAACCCTGGACGAGTTTTCCAGCGGCTTTCGGCAGGTAGCCCTTCCGCCCTGTTTCCAGCTGCAAAAAAACACCCTTGCCCGGCAGAACACGCTCCACCCTTGCGGCATAGATGTTTCCCAGGACAGACCGGGTACGGAACAGGCACGGGGCAGGCGTTTCGTCCGGATGATCGGGAACCTGGTCTTCCAGCCTGCGGCAGGACAGCAGGACGGGCTTCCGGTTTTCATCCAGGAGCAGTGACAGCAGGAGGGGGATTCCATTGGAGCCGCCATCAGCAAGGACCCTGCTGCGGTGTTCTGTTGTCAGCCGGACAGTATGCGGATGCTTCTGGTACAAAAGCTGTGTAAAGCACAGGACGTTATGGGGCTGGGGGATTTGAACGGCGTGTTGATTGGGTGTTACAGGTGTCATAAACATTCCTCCAGATAGATTGAAAAGGGCAGCCGGAGATCTTCCGTAGGTGCTTTGGATAAAGCGGCAGGCGAAGAATCCGTTTCGCCTGGCCTGGGAACAGAGCGTTCATCAACGTAGGCTTTGAACGCTTTCCCGCAATCCATAAGCCGCGCGATGGTTTCATTTTTGTATCGGCTCACATAGCCCAGCATCAGGCCATCCGGACTATATACGGAAATCGCCCAGGGGTCATAGGCATTGTCCGGGTCCCGGAACAGCCGAAGTTCTGTTCCGGGAGTCAGGGATGCGAGTACTGCCCTTCCTTCTTCGGTTTCCAGATCTAAATTGAAGCGCAGGCCTGCGACGCCGGTCTGTAATACCAGCAGGGTGCGCCGTTTTTTTCTGTATGCGCTCCGGTCAAAATAGCCGGAACGCAGGGTCTGCGTTTGATGCTGCATCTGCCTGTCATGTCTTTCTGGCATATCCGCACTCCTTCAAAAGGATCTCGATGGCTTCCGGATCCTGCAGCATGTTCCGGGCATTAAAGGGGAAGGATTTCCGTAGATGCGCAATCTCCTCTTCGATCTGCTTTCTTTGTTCAGAAAACGTTTGGATATGCTGCAGGATGACCTGGTCGTCCTCGAGAGGAAGAAAGCAAGGATAGATCTCCCTGGCAAGCGCGAAATCTGTAGAAAGGATCGAGGCGTTCATCTGGTATGACTGTCTTGTGCCGGCATTGTTTTGTACCGATTCAGCACAGTTTTCCAATGAAACGTCCATGGTAACGCTCATGGAAACTCCACTGGAAGCTTCCAAAGCAAGGGGCTGCTCAAAATCACTGGAAGCAGGTTCCGCAGAAAGCAGGCTGTACAAGAGTTCCATCAGGTCAGGATCCTGCATCTGGTATGCCCGGACGGCTTTTTGGAACAGCTCGCGCTTCAAATCCGAAATATCTGGATGGAGTGCAGGGTGGAAATTCCGGGTGATCCATCGGTACCGCTCCTGGAGCGTTTCTGTTTCTTCATTGCTCAGCCTCGGCAGGGATTCCAGTGTCAAATCTTCCTG
>CADBTO010000276.1 GCA_902797565.1 uncultured Lachnospiraceae bacterium | reverse complement strand
ATGGGCATGGCGCGCTTCCGATTGCGCGGATTCTTGAGGAAACGGACGCGGTATACGGATATGCGCTTGCCACCTGTGAAGAGGCGATGGAACTGCGGCAGGGACGGCTGCAAAAGCCGATGCTGGTACTTGGCTATACCTTTCCGGAGTGTTATGAGCAGATGATCACACACGAGATCCGCCCGACGATTTTCACAGAAGAGATGGCAGAGGGCTACGAGGAAGTGGCAAAACGTCTGGGAAAGAAAGTTCCGGTGCATATTAAGCTGGATACAGGAATGGGAAGGATCGGATTCTCCGGTTTTGCGGAGGATGCTTCCTTGACTGCGAAACGGATTGCGGATCTGTTTGAACGATGCACGCATCTGGTGCCGGAAGGGATTTTTACGCATTTTGCAAGAGCGGACGAACGGGACAAGTCCGCGACGAACCAGCAGTACCAGCGTTTTATGGATGTGTGTGACCTGCTGATCAAGCGGGGCGTGAAATTTTCCATCCGGCACTGCAGCAATTCTGCGGCAGCCATGGAATATGGACGCAGTGCTCTGGATGCGGTGCGGCTGGGAATTGCGATGTATGGGCTCTGGCCTTCGGGGGAGATGGACCATACGTTCCCGCTTATGCCTGCGTTATCCCTGTATTCCCATATTGTATATGTGAAAGAGGTTCCGGAGGGAACAGCGATCAGTTATGGCGGAATTTATGTGACGAAGAGCAGGAAGACGATCGCCACGGTGCCGGTTGGTTATGCGGATGGATATTCCCGCGGCCTGTCCGGCCTTGCATCTGTGCTTATCCATGGGAAGCGCTGCCCGGTAGTGGGGCGGATCTGTATGGATCAGATGATGGTGGACGTGTCCGGTGTACCGGACGCGAAGACCGGTGATCTGGTGACGCTGGTTGGAACGGATGGCAAGGAAGGAATCACCCTGGAGGAACTGGGGGACATTTCCGGGCGGTTTAATTATGAATTTGCCTGCTGCCTGGGGAATCGGATCCATCGGATCTATGTCTGGGATGGCAGGGTGGTTGACAAAAAGGTATATTATAGGTAGGAGCTTTGAACATGGATGAGGATGGCGGGGGATTATCACACATACGAAAGATCATTCACAGGATTTTGGGAAAAGGAAACGCAGACAGAGTGACAGAAGATGATATCCGGGCGGCGGTTGCACAGGGGCATGAAAAGGGTGTCCTGGGAGCATCCGAGGCAGAAATGATCCAGAATATCTTTGAATTTGACGACAAGGATGCCAAGGATATTATGACCCATCGCAGCGAGATCCAGGCGATCGATGGGGAAGAGACGCTGGAAGAGGCGATCCGGACCTTCAACGAAAGCCATTTTTCCAGATTCCCGGTGTATCTGGGCAGTTTGGATAATATTATCGGGGTCATCCATATGCGGGACCTGTTTCCGTTTGTGCGAAAGACCGAGGATTATGGAAAGAAGATCCGGGATATCAGTGGCTTGCTGCGGACAGCGCAGTTTGTACCAGAAACCCATGGCTTGCATACGCTGTTTACGCAGATGCAGTTCTCGAAGAGCCATCTGGTGATTGTCCTGGATGAATATGGGCAGACGAGCGGGATGATTACCATGGAAGATATTCTCGAAGAGATTGTAGGGAATATTTTTGATGAGCACGATGTGGAAGAGAAAAACATCCGGAAACTGTCTGAAAACCTGTATCTCTGCGATGGGATGACTCCTCTGCTGGAGATTGCGGACGAGCTTCAGATCGTTTTTGAAGAGAAAGAGATTGAAACACTGAGCGGATTTATGATCTTCCATTATGGGAAGATTCCGAAAGACCATGAATGTTTTACCGTCCATGCGTACGGATATCGTTTTGCTGCAGTTGATGTTTCAGAACGAATTGTTTCATCTGTGCGTATCAGTCTTGACGAAAACGCAAAAAGTGTTAAAATAGAAGATAAAAATTGAAATAGATCATTGAAAAAGAAATAATAAAAAATAGAAGGGAGTGGCTTTATGTCAGGTCATTCAAAATTTGCAAACATTAAGCACAAGAAAGAAAAAAATGATGCGGCGAAAGGAAAGATCTTTACCATCATTGGCCGTGAAATTGCAGTAGCTGTCAAGGAAGGCGGGCCGGATCCTGCGAATAATTCGAGGTTGCGTGATGTAATCGCGAAGGCAAAGTCCAACAATATGCCGAATGATACCATTGAGCGAGGCATCAAGAAGGCGGCCGGGGATGCAGGCAGTGTCAATTATGAGACGGTGACGTATGAGGGTTATGGCCCCGGCGGTACGGCGATTATTGTCCGCGCACTGACGGATAACAAAAACCGGACGGCTGCGAATGTACGGAATGCGTTTTCCAAGGGGCATGGCAGTATTGGGACACAAGGGTGCGTCTCCTATATGTTTGATGAGAAAGGACAGATTATTCTGGATCGGGAGGTCGTGACCGGGGAGCCGGATGATGTGATGATGGCGGTGCTCGATGCAGGAGCCGAGGACTTCCAGGAAGAAGAGGACAGCTTTGTGGTACTGACGGATCCTGGTGAATTTTCGAAGGTTCGGGAGGAACTGGAAAAGCAGGGTTATGAAATGGCGGACGCACAGGTGACGATGCTTCCGCAGAACTATGTGAGTCTTTCAGATGAGACGGATATTGCGAATTTTGAGCGCATTATCAGTTTTCTGGAAGATGATGACGATGTACAGGAAGTGTTCCACAACAGAGAGGAGTGAAAAGGGAGCGCTGATGCGCACAAAGGAGTTCTTCATTAAGAAGAGGTTAAGAAACAAGGAGTAAGGGAAATGAAAAAAATTCTGTATGCTGCAAGCGAGTGTTTTCCTTTTGTGAAAACCGGGGGGCTCGCTGATGTGGTGGGGGCTTTGCCGAAGGAATTCGACAAGCAGTATTGGGACATCCGGGTTGTGCTTCCCAATTATACCTGCATCCCGCCGAAGTACCGGGATCACTTTCAGTTTGTGACCAACTTCAATATGAGCTGTGGTCCATACATCGGGGAAAAGTATGTCGGGGTGATGGAGTATGAGTTCTTTGGAATCCACTTCTATTTCATTGACAACCTGGAATACTTTGAATGTTTTTATCCGTATGGTGATACCCGCTATGATATGGAGAAATTCACGTTCTTTGACAAGGCCGTGCTTTCCATGCTTCCGGTGATTGATTTCCAGCCGGATCTGATCCACTGCCATGACTGGCAGACGGGGCTGATTCCGGTATACCTGAAAAATGAGTTCCAGGGGAATCCGTTCTTCTGGGGGATGAAGTCTATGATGACCATCCACAACCTGAAGTTCCAGGGAGTCTGGGATGTGGAAACCATGCAGGGGCTTTCCGGCCTTTCGCGGGATCTTTTCACACCGGACAAGCTGGAATTCAACAAGGCAGGGAATATGCTCAAGGGCGGCCTGGTGTATGCAGACTATATTACAACGGTTTCACCGACCTATGCCCAGGAGATCCAGACACCGTATTACGGGGAGGGACTGGACGGACTCATGTATTCCAGGCGGCTGGATATGATGGGGATCGTGAACGGGATTGATGATGTGACCTATGATCCGAGTACGGATATGTCTATTTTCAGACAGTACAATGTCAACACGTTCAAGGAGAGCAAGCGCTACAACAAAGAAAAACTCCAGGAAGAGCTGGAACTTGCTGTGGATGGCGAGAAGTATATGATCGGGCTGGTATCGCGGCTGACGGATCAGAAGGGGCTGGATCTGATCAACTATTGCATCGAAGGCATTGTGGATGACAATACACAGTTGGTCGTGATCGGGACAGGGGAGTCCCGGTACGAAAATATGTTCCGGCATTTTGCATGGAAGTATCCGGATCGGATTTCGGCGAATATCTGCTATAATGATGATATGGCGCGGAAATTGTATGCGGCAGCAGATGCGTTCCTGATGCCCAGCCAGTTCGAGCCTTGCGGATTGACCCAGCTGATTTCGTATCGTTACGGGACGATTCCGATTGTGCGTGAAACAGGCGGCCTGAAAGATACGGTGGAGCCGTACAATGAGTACGAGAAGACCGGGGACGGGTTCTCTTTCAAAAATTATAATGGGGATGAACTTCTGAACATCGTCAATTATTCCAAGTACATTTACTTTACGAAACGGGCAGCATGGGACAAGATGGTTGCAGAAGATATGAAGAAAGATTATTCGTGGAGGAGCTCCAAGGGGAAATATGAGGAGCTTTATAATTATTTAATTGGGGATAAATAAACGATGAAAATAGGCAGGCGAGGAACGCTGCGGCTGTGCCCCGCCTGTCTGGTTCATAGGGGAGTATAGATGAAAGTGAATAAAAAAGAACTCGGCCTGTGGGTTTTTGTCCTGCTTTCGGCCGTGTTTTTCATAGGGAATGTCAGCCTGGGAGGGCGGTACATCCGGGGGATTGCGGACATTGGATTCGGACTCTTCGGGGTGATGACCTATATCTTTCCTCTGGGCTTTCTGGTTAGTGGCTTTTTTCTGGTTGCGAACAACTGGAAGCAGCCTGCCGTTTGGAAAGCGGGCTGTGGTTTTGGGCTGTATGTGTCCTGCTGCGTGGTCTTTGAACTACTGATCCATGGCAGTGATGCAATCGGACCTGTCCGTGCCTTTGAACTGGGAATGGGAGAAAAAAGCGGCGGCGGCTTCTTTGGCGGAGTCTTTGCGGCTTTTTTCACCCGTTTTCTGGGGTTGTTCGGGGCCTACCTTATTACGTTGTCTTGTCTGGGTATTTGTGCAATCATCCTGTCTGGCAAAACGATTGTATACCAGATCCTGAGGCAAAAACGGCGCGCGGCACTGCGTCGGCGCAAGCGTGAGAAAGAACAGAAAGAACGCCGTGCAGCACAGGAAGCAGAGAATGTGGTGCGGGCTGAAAAGCTGGAGAAAAAGCAGCGGGAAAGACAGGAACGGGAAAAGCGTTTGAAGGAAATTCCGGAAAACAGGCAGGAAAGCAGACGGGAAATCAGGCAGGAAATAAAACAGGAAACAAAACAGAAAAAGCGCAAGGGTTTGCTGAAGGGAGGGCTTTTCCCGAAAGGCGGGCTCTTCCATAAGAAGGAAGAAGTTTCAGAGGATGCGGCAGGGCCAAGGCCGCTGCGCCGGGAGCGGCGTGTGATGGGCGTGGCGCTGTCTGCGACGGAACTGGTACCTATGGCGCAGAGGCAGGAAGTCCGTGCCATTACACCGCAGATGCTCCGCCAGAGCCAAAGCAGGCAGGAAAACGAAGAACTGGCGGGAAATGCCGGGGTTCCAGTGGATATGACGGCACTTGGAACGATGGCAGGGCTGGAAGCGGCAGAGGCGGGACCAGCAGAAGCGGGATACGACCAGGCAGGTATGGCAGCCGATCTGGAGCCTCCGGTACGTCTTTCCCTGTCATCCATTCCGGTCAGCGGAATGGTGGAGGAAGACGAGGAAGCCTTTGCGGATGAAGCCGTGTATGCAAGCGGGGCAGCCCTTCCGGATGAAGCTGCGTATGCAGGCCTGGCTGTGCCTTTGGATGAAGCTGCGTATGCAGGCCTGGCAGTGCCGATGGATGAAGCAGTGTATGCAGGTGGTCAGGCACTTGCAGGCGCAGAAGATGCGGGATATCCGGATGCGGGTGATGTGCCGCAGATTCGGATGGAAATGCCTGTGATTCCGGAAGCGCTGCGCGAGGAAGTGGAGCAGGTCGATGTTGATGCGGTGAAATTGCCGGGATTTGGGAGCTGGGCGGCTGTGGCTTCATCGATTGCAAGGAGCGAGAAGCACCAGATGCAGGCCATCGAGGCAGTCAGGGTGTCTGAGGCGGCAATGCCGCAGCAGGATTTCACGGCGGAAGCCCCGAGTGCTCCGGCAGCGGCTGCGCTGGCTGCTGAAACGGTGGAAGTCCCTGCTGTGGCTGCCGAAATGGTGGAAGCTCCGGCAGCGGCGGCACTGGCAGCGTTTGCCGTGGAAGACCTGGGTGCGGAAGCTGTGACTGCGCTGGCTGCTGTGGAAGCGGCAGCATTGGCAGCTGAAACGATGGAAGCGGTGGCCCCGGGTGCGGAAGCGGCGTCTGTGATGGCTGCCGAAGCAGAGGAAGCCCCGGCTGTGGAGGCCGAAGCCGCATATGCGGCAGAGCGTCCGGTGCGCAGTTCCCTGGGAAGCCATCTGCCTGGCACTTCTTCGATCAGGAGTTCTTCCGGAATGGCTTCGAGGAGCGGCAGCAGTTCGAGTGCGGTGCAGGAAGCGGATGAAAGAGAGGCGGGTGCACCGATTATTCCGATTGAACAGGAAATTCTGGAATACAGCCTGCCAACCACCGATCTTTTGCAGATACCCAGGTCCGCCAAGGGTACGCCCCGGCTGGTTCTGGAAGAGACGGCTATGAAGCTGCAGAATACGTTGACGAACTTTGGCGTGAGGGTATCTTTGCTCAATATCAGCTGCGGTCCTGCTGTGACGCGTTATGAACTGGCTCCGGAGAAAGGGGTCAAGGTTTCGAAGATTGTGAACCTTGCGGATGATATCAAGCTGAATCTGGCTGCACAGGATGTGCGGATTGAAGCGCCGATCCCCGGGAAAGCGGCTGTGGGAATCGAGGTGCCGAACAAAGAAGTTGTGATGGTTTCGTTCCGGGAACTGATGGAGAGCCAGGAATTTGCGAAGAGCAAATCCAATATCTCTTTTGCCGTGGGGCGGGATATTGGCGGGCAGGTGGTGATATCCGATATTGCGAAGATGCCGCATCTTCTGATTGCGGGCGCGACCGGATCCGGAAAGTCTGTCTGTATCAATACCATCATTATGAGTATTCTGTACAAGGCAGATCCACGGGATGTGAAATTCATCATGATTGATCCCAAGGTGGTGGAGCTGTCTGTTTACAATGGAATCCCGCATCTTTTGATTCCGGTTGTGACAGATCCGAAGAAGGCGGCTGGTGCGCTGAACTGGGCTGTCAAAGAGATGACGGACCGGTATCAGAAATTTGCTGAAGCAGGCGTTCGGGATATGAAGGGCTATAACGCGAAGATCCAGAACGGGCAGATCGAGATCCAGGTGGGAAATAAAAAAACGATGGTCGCAGCCAAGAGGATGCCGCAGATCGTGGTCATTGTGGATGAGCTGGCAGATTTGATGATGGTTTCTTCCAGCGAAGTGGAAGAGGCGATTTGTCGTCTGGCGCAGCTTGCAAGGGCAGCGGGGATCCATTTGATTATTGCGACCCAGCGGCCTTCTGTAAATGTCATTACCGGGCTGATCAAGGCGAATATGCCATCCCGGATTGCGTTTGCAGTGACGAGCGGCGTGGATTCGCGGACCATCCTGGACATGGTGGGAGCGGAAAAGCTGCTTGGAAAGGGTGATATGCTTTATTACCCCCAGGGGTATGTGAAACCGATTCGTGTACAGGGGGCGTTTGTCAGTGATGACGAAGTGTCCGAGGTCTGTGATTATATCCGCAGCCAGTTTGAAGGGCAGGTCTATGACGACGCGCTGGTACAGGATATTGCAAGCACGGCAAGCGTTTCTGAGCAGATGGGGCTGCAGAGCGGGGACGGCTTCGATGAGCGGGATTCCTATTTTGAAGCAGCCGGGCGGTTCATCCTGGAGAAAGAGAAGGCATCGATCGGAATGCTGCAGCGGAATTTCAAGATCGGGTTCAACCGGGCGGCGCGGATTATGGACCAGCTGGAAGTGGCGGGTGTCGTAGGCGCGGAAGAAGGGACGAAGCCGCGGAAGATCCTGGTGTCGTCCCAGGAATTTGATGAACTGATGAAAGCATCATGAGATAAAGGAGTCCGTATTCATGAAAAGCGATATAGAGATTGCCAGGGAGTGTAAGCTTCGAAGGATACAGAACGTAGCAGAGGAACTGGAGGTTCCGGAAGAGGCGCTTTTGCCATATGGCCATTACAAGGCAAAACTCTCCGAGGCGTTTCTGAAAGAGATCGAAGCGCGGCGCAAGGGGCGGCTGGTTCTTGTTACGGCGATCAACCCGACGCCTGCCGGAGAAGGGAAAACCACGACCAGCATCGGGCTGGCGGATGCCATCAGGAAGAGAGGGAAAAAGGTCTGCCTTGCACTGAGGGAACCGTCGCTGGGTCCCTGCTTTGGAATCAAAGGCGGTGCGGCAGGCGGCGGATATGCCCAGGTGGTGCCGATGGAGGATCTCAATCTCCACTTCACCGGAGACTTCCATGCAATCACGTCCGCGAACAATCTGCTCTGTGCCCTTCTGGACAATCATATCCAGCAGGGGAATGAACTGGGGATTGATCCCCGGAATGTCGTGGTCAAGCGCTGCGAAGATATGAATGACCGTGCGCTTCGGAATATCGTGATCGGGCTGGGCAGCAAGGCGGACGGGATGGTTCGGGAGGATCATTTTGTTATCTCAGTTGCCACGGAAGTCATGGCGATCTTCTGCCTGGCAAAGGATATGCAGGATTTGAAAGAGCGGCTGGGCAAGATGATTGTCGCTTATGATTTTGCGGGGAAGCCGGTGACGGCAGAGGATCTGCATGCAGTGGGTGCGATGGCGGCACTTTTGAAAGACGCCATTCAGCCGAACCTGATCCAGACTTTGGAGCATACGCCGGCGATCGTACACGGCGGGCCGTTTGCAAATATTGCGCATGGCTGCAATTCCGTGCGTGCCACGGAAGCGGCGCTGCGTCTGGCGGATGTGGTTGTGACGGAGGCCGGGTTCGGCGCGGATCTGGGTGCGGAGAAATTCTTTGATATCAAATGCAGGAAGACCGGCCTTTCTCCGGATGCCGTGGTGCTTGTTGCGACAGTTCGTGCGCTGAAGTATAATGGCGGCGTGGCGAAAGCAGATCTGAAAGAAGAGAATGTGGAGGCGCTCAAAAAAGGCCTGCCGAACCTGGGTGCCCATATTGGAAATCTTAAGAAATTCGGTGTTTCGGTGGTTGTGGCAATCAACCGTTTCGATACGGACAGTGCGGAGGAACTGCGTGTCATAGAAGACTTCTGCCGGGAGCAGGGTGCCTCGTTTGCACTTTCGGAAGTTTTCGCGAAAGGCGGAGAAGGCGGGCTTGACCTTGCGGATGCGGTACTTTCCGTGATTGAGCAGGGAGAGAGTGCGTTCCATCTGCTGTATGAAGATGCGGCATCTTTGAAGGAGAAGATCGAGGCTGTGGCAAAAGAGATTTACGGCGCGAAGGGCGTGTCCTACTCCGCTGCTGCAGAGCGGGTGCTCCAGAACCTGGAACAGATGGGGCTGGGGAATCTGCCGGTCTGTATGGCAAAGAGCCAGTATTCGCTGTCAGATGACCCGAAGAAGCTGGGGCGTCCGACGGACTTTGAGATTACGGTTCGGGAAGTATATCCCAGTGCTGGTGCCGGTTTTGTGGTAGCGGTTCTGGGGAATATGATGACGATGCCGGGGCTGCCCAAGCGTCCGGCGGCGTTTGACATTGATGTTGATGAAGACGGGAATATTGTTGGACTGTTCTAATGCCTTGGGAGAGATAGCATGGCAATGATCATTGATGGGAAACGGATTTCCCAGGAAATTAAAGACGAATTAAAGGAAAAGGTAACGCAGCTGAAGGCGGAGGGGAAGAAGGTTTCACTGGCGGTGATCCTGGTGGGGGACAATCCTGCTTCCCAGACCTATGTGAAAAACAAGAAGCGCGCTTGCGAATATGTGGGGATCGAGTCCCTGTCTTATGAACTTCCCGGTGAGACGACCCAGGAAGAACTTCTGGAACTGGTCGGGAAGCTGAATGCGGATCCGGCTGTGGGCGGGATCCTTGTCCAGCTGCCGCTTCCGAAGCAGATTGATGAGGATGCGGTAATCCGGGCGATTGCGCCGGAGAAGGATGTGGACGGGTTCCATCCGATGAGTGTGGGCGCGCTGTCGATCGGCCAGCCCGGCTTCGTGTCCT
The DNA here is from genome assembly GCA_902797565.1 of uncultured Lachnospiraceae bacterium. Classification (GTDB taxonomy): domain Bacteria; phylum Bacillota; class Clostridia; order Lachnospirales; family Lachnospiraceae; genus Weimeria. The sequence continues at coordinate 2,114 of CADBTO010000276.1, read as the reverse complement.
GTACGCCGGCCGGGATCATCCAGCTTTTGAAGCGCAGCCAGATCGAAATGGATGGGAAGGAATGCGTGATTGTCGGGCGGAGCAATATTGTCGGGAAGCCAATGGCACTTCTGATGCTCCGGGAGAATGCCACAGTCACGGTCACACACAGCCATACGAAGGATCTGCGGGAAGTATGCAAGAGGGCGGACATCCTGATCGTGGCGATCGGACGTGCGAAGATGGTGGATGCTTCTTATGTCAAAGAAGGGGCTGTGGTAATTGATGTCGGCATGGATCGGGACGAGAACGGCAAGCTTTGCGGAGATGTGGATTTTGCATCGGTGGAGCCGGTTGCATCCGCGATCACGCCGGTTCCCGGCGGGGTTGGCCCGATGACGATTGCGATGCTGATGTACAATACGGTGTATGGCGTGCCGCGTGAATGACAGGTTTGGCTTAATGACCTGTCTCGTCTGGATTTCAGAATGGAAATCCAGATGGGACAGCCCATTAACGTTTCACTCCGGATGGAGAGCGAGGTCTGGAAAATGATATGAAATGTGAGCGCTGCGGCGAGGAAATCGAGGATGGCCTGGTCTATTGTACCAAGTGTGGGCAGGCCGTCCAGATGGTGCCGGATTACAATATATTAGAGGATGATATTCTGCCGGGCATTCTGGATGAAGAGAAGCAGGAGAAAGCGCGGCGGATAGAAGAACAGAATAAGAAACGACAGAGAAGGAAGGCAGTTTTCGTTTTCCTTCTTGTTTTGGTTGCAGGGGGGCTGAGCGCCCAGATCCTGTATTTCAATTCGTATGCGTATCTTCAAAAGTATGCGCGGGAAACAGAGGCGAAGGGACAGCTGGCGGAGGCGCAGTCTGCATATGAACGTCTGCTGCAGAGGAATCCGGAAGATGGCGAGCTGCTGCTTGCACTTGGCAGGGTGCTGCTTCTGGAGGGAAAAGAACTGGAGGCAAAAGGCTGGCTGCAGAAAGGGGCAGAGGCAGGGAGCCTGGAGGCGGAGCAGCTGCTTCTGGATACATTTATTGATAAACCCGGTTTTTCGAAGGAAGAAGGGCAGTATTCAGTCGATATTGAACTGGCCATTACGTCCCCTCAGGGATATGAGATCTTTTATACGATGGATGGCAGTGATCCGTCAGAGGCTGGCGCAATGAAATATACGGCTCCGCTCGAGATTACCGAAGGGGAAACGCTTGTTCGCGCGGTTTGCAGGAATGGAAACGGGAAGTGGGGCGAAGAAGCGAGCGGCCTTTTTTTTGTGTATTATACGCTGCCGGAGTATCCGGAAGTTTCGCCGGGCAGCGGCTCGTTTTCTGTGCCGACGCGTGTGACGATTACCACGGAAGTTCCTCAGGCCAGGATCTACTATACCTGGAATGGCAGCCGTCCGAATGAGCATTCGAGCTGCTATACGGGGCCGATCTGGATTCCGGAGGGGAGCCATATCCTGTCGATCCTGGTGGTGGATGGGCATGGGCAGAAAAGCGAAGTGCTGCGCTGCAGTTATGCGTATCGGCCCGGCGGAAGCGAGGGCGGGCAGCGGAGTATGGAAGCAGAGGACGAGAAGGAAAAGGAAGACGAGGACGCTGCCGGGGAGGAAGAGGCGGATTCCAAAGGAAAAAAGGATAAAAATAAGAAAAACGGGAAAACTCCCGGAAAAAAAGAGCCGGACGACCGGAAGGCAGACCGTCAGAAGGAGTCCGGGTTTTCAAGACAGCAGGATGGACGGGATGAAACAGCGCCATCAGATCCGGAACCGAAGAAAGGAAAGCAGGATGAAGAGCTGGATTCGGATGTGGGAGAAAGTGGCAGTACGGCAGTAACAGAAGACCAGGACACACCGGCGGAACAATCCGGGGAACCGGCTGAAACGCATGAGGAGCGGCCGGAGGAGAGTGAAGCGGACGAAGACAGCGAAGAGAGTGAGGATGACTGATCGGTATGAGGATGCGGATCATTGCCGTTGGAAAGCTGAAAGAAGCGTTTTTCAGGGATGCCTGTGCGGAGTACCAGAAGCGGCTGGGGCGCTATGTGAAGCTGGATATTGTGGAAGTGGCAGATGAGAAGACGGGAGAGGATTTGTCCGGGCGGGAGCGGGAGCTGATCCT